>JAEYSE010000124.1 GCA_023435025.1 Bacillota bacterium | reverse complement strand
TTACCGCACAGACACATACCTTTGTACAAGATAACCGGTCAGCGAACCGTACTGCGCGTGGTAGTATTCGCCGGAGCTGCCCAGTATGGAGAGCGTTGAGCCCTTGGGTATGGTGGTAAGCACGGTTCCGGTGGAGCTTGCCTTGGCACGCAGGTAGACGTTCGCAGTAGTGGTACCGGCAGCGGTGCTTGCCGCTTCCGTTTCGCCTACAATCTTTACGTAATCCTTGTGCATGTAACCGGTGATGCCGTTGACCACTACCTGGTAAAAGCCGTTGGTGGTCTGCGCTATTATGGTCACCCGGGTGCCGACGTCATAATCACCGATCACATTGTTTTGGGAACTAAGGTCCGGTGTGGAGCGCATGCGCACCCATTCCCTGTAAACCTCGCCTACCCAGGTGGTGGAGCCGGTCCCGCCGGAAGAGCCGGAATCAAGCTTTACAAAGTCCTTGCTGATATATCCCGTGGTACCGTTGACGTCTACCTTGTACCAGCCGCTTTCCAGCGAATAGATGGTGAGCTTCGTGCCTTTACTCAGCATTTTGATAGAAGCGTAGCTGGTACCCGGCCCTTTGCGGAAGTTGACGGAGCCGGTGGTTGTGCCCGTGTCCGTTACCGTATCCGTGGAGCCGCCCGTTGTGGGAGACGCGGAATCGTCCAACGTGACATACGCTTTGCTGATATAGCCCGTGGTGCCGTTCACGTCCACCTTGTACCAGCCGTTTTCCAACGCAAGCACGGTAAGCTTCGTGCCCTTGCTCAGCATTTTGATGGAATCGTAGCTGGTGCCCGGGCCTTTGCGGAAGTTGACGGAGGCCGTTGTTGTGCCGCTCCCGCCTACAGTACCCGTGTTGCTGCCGCCGGTTCCGCCCGAATTGTTGCTGGAGTTGCCTGAGGAAAGCGTCAGGCTGTCCTTATGCACGTAGCCCTGCAAATTGTTCACCTGCACAGCATAGTAGCTGCCGGACTGGCCGACGACCGCTACCTGTGTGTTCCTTTTGAGGGTTGCGACCACGGTGCCCCGCGAAGAAGAGGGGTTGGAGCGAATCGCAATCTCACTCTGTATGACGGTCCCGATGGTTCCGCTCACAGGCGCTGCGGTTTCGGGCGTAATGACGGGCGTGCTGTTGTTATTCGGCTTGCCGGGGCTGTCGCTGGTATCCGGTGTGCCGGTAAGCGTAACGTACTGCGCGCTGACATAGCCGTCCACGCCATTCGAGTTGCAGTAGTACCACGTGCTGTTCTGTACATAGCCGTAGATGTTTACGACGTTACCTTTGGTTAACCTGGCGAGTATCTTGCCGCTGGTGGTGGGCTGGTCTCGGAAGTTGAGCGTACTGGAGTTGACCACGCCATACGCTACAACCTTATTGCCGTCCGGCTCGGATTCGGGAGGTTCCGGCACGTTCCCGCCGGAAACCGGCGTGATTTTGAGGTAGGAGTTGGACACATAGCCCGCGACGCCGCTGACCTCCGTGAGGGAGAAGCCGTTTTCCTGCGCGTAAACATTCAGATCCAGACCCTTGGGCAGCGTACCAATCAGCGTAGAGGACGCGGAAGCCTTGGCGCGGAAGTTGACGTTGGCCGTGGTCACCGCGGTTGCGATGGGCGTGCCAAGATCGGACCCTCCGGGCTGGGTGGTATCATCTGGTTTGTTTGGGTTGGTGGGCGCACTTAGCCCCATGGATTTGATGGTCGCGCCGGGATAATAGAACTTTAATATTTTTTCATAGTTCCAGCCGGAGTTTGCCATCTGCTGTGCGCCGCGCTGGGAAAGCCCCACGCCGTGTCCGTAGCGGCCACGGGTGACGTTGTAGCCTTTTTTAGTTGATGTAATGGTGAAGAGACGGAGCGACGGCTTGGTCATGATACCGTTCCACACCAGCTCATTCAGGTCAAAACTGTACTTGAAGTTTATTGCGGTCTGGGAGCCGTCCGAAAGCTGCACGATTACGCTCATGGCGATCTCTGCAGTAGAACCGCTTTTGATCTCGAAGTCGTCGATGGAGTTGATGGCCACAACTACGCTGCCGCCGTCAATATAGCCCGCGCCCTGAAGCACCATGCCCGCGCGGACACGCAGGTAATTGGAAAGTGCGGCGGTCATGCCGCTCTCCCCGCTTGCCGGGAAGAATACCGTTTCCTGTACGCTGTAGGGGTTGGCGACGTCGTGCGGGTCTTCCCTGCGGTCATAGGCCTTGTCCCACTGGAAGCGGTTGGAGCCGCCCCACGCGTCGGACGGCAGTATGGTGGCGCCCCCGTTGGAAGCGGCGAAATAGCTGCACAAAATTTTGCTGCCAAGATAAAGGCCGACGTTGTAGGTCGCGTCGACCGCGTTCATCACGTATGTGTAACTGGAATTGTAGCCCTTGTAGACCTGATCAGATGCGGTATCGCCGATGTCGTAATCGCTGCTGCCCGTCATGTTGGCCAGCACATAGCATTTTGCGGCGACGGCCTGGGCTTTGAGCGCTTCCGCAGGGAATGTGTTACTCATTTCATAGGCAACCACGCCATAGAGGTAATGCGGGAGGGGTACGGTATTGATGGCGCGGATTTTGCCGCCGGAATATTTTAACGTAAGATGCCCCAGGAATGTGCGCGTGACGCCGGATGTGGCAAGGCGGAAATATCCAGCCGAAGGATCGATGTTTTCGCGCATGATCTGCACGCTGCTGCCCCGGTAAATCTCCCCCTTGGAGGAGTGGGAAACCACAAGCTTGCTGCCCGATACCTGCACGGTCAGCGTTCCGCCTTTGAAGCTTGCCCCGTTTTCCTGCAAAAAGTAATTGCCGCTCATCGGAATGGTCAGCGCATTGACGCTGCCTATGGAAAGCAGGACGCGTACGTTGGAATAATCCGCCGCCTCAGCCGTACGGGCTCCTGCAAGCGGTATGACCGTGAGGAGGAAAATTGCCAGCAATACGCCGCTAATCGTTCTTCGCATTCTATCGCCCCTTTACCCTTTCGTGTGCCAGAAAATTACAGAATATACCTGCTTACATGTTTCGTATATTGTATCAAACGGAGGGCGTTTTGTGGAGAAAAACGCCGGATATTCTTACATTGTTTACATCTCATTCATATCGCGCACGCCCATATACTGGCGTACGCGACTTGCACGTAAGCAGAGAGTCTTTTCCTGATTTACTTCGTTGTATTAACGTCGGGTGACCCAATATGGTTCCGCAATATTTGGAAAATTCCTGCAGCAATCGGGCGAACGAGTCCAGTAAATCGCTCCTATACGTTGATACGGAACAATACAATGTCCCCGTCCTGCATCACGTATTCTTTTCCTTCCGAGCGGATGAGTCCTTTATCCTTGCACGCCTGCATGGTGCCATGCTGCATCAAAGTATCGTAAGCCACGACTTCGGCGCGAATAAAGCCGCGCTCAAAATCGGTATGGATTTTCCCCGCCGCCTGCGGTGCTTTTGTGCCGCGCTCTATCGTCCAGGCGCGTACCTCCTTGGGGCCAGCCGTTAAGTAGCTAATCAGTCCCAACAACCGGTAGCAGGCCTTTACCAGTTGGTCCAGCCCGCTTTCGCCTATGCCCAGCTCCTCTAAAAACGCTGCCTTTTCTTCGGGGTCGAGCGAGGCAAGCTCCTCTTCCACCCGCGCGCAAATGGTGATGGCCTCCGCACCTTCCGCTTTGGCTTCGTCATAGAGCTTCTTCACAAGGGGAAGGTCGGTCTTTCCTACGTCCTCTTCGCGGATGTTCGCCACGTAGATAACGGGCTTTGCGGTCAATAAAAAATGTTCTCTGCAGAGTGCCGCTGCTTCTTCGGGCAGCGTGCGAGCGGGCTTGCCGCTCTCCAAGTGCGCGTATGCCTGCTCAAAGAGCGAAACTTCCGCCTGAGCCGCCTTATCCCCACCCTTTGCGTTCTTCTTCGCGCGGTCTATCCGCTTTTCCACGGTTTCCATATCCGCGAATATCAGCTCGAGGTTGATGGTCTCCATGTCCCGCGCGGGGTTGACGGAACCGTCCACATGCACGATGTTTTCGTCTTCAAAGCAGCGCACAACGTGCACCACCGCGTCCACCTCACGGATATGTGCGAGGAAGCGGTTGCCCAGGCCTTCCCCACGGGACGCGCCCTTCACGAGGCCCGCGATATCCACAAACTCTATCGTGGTGGGGGTAATCTTTTCCGGGTTGTGCATTTTGGCGAGCACAGTGAGCCGCTCATCCGGCACCGCCACCATGCCGACATTGGGTTCTATGGTACAGAACGGGTAGTTCGCCGCCTGCGCGCCCGCCTGTGTGATCGCGTTAAACAGCGTGCTCTTGCCTACGTTGGGCAGGCCAACGACGCCTAGCTTCATAAAAACACCTCATTGCTTCTTATATCGTTCTTTTTCGCACGTTTATCCAGTCTTGATTATATCGGTATACGAAAAGGAGCGCAATGGCTTGCCAAAGGGATAATAAGGCGGATTAACTTTTATTGACAATAAGCACGGGTCCTGATACTATTTGACTATAAATTACTATTTAGTCATATAGTATAAAGGGATGATATTATGCCGAAAACCTTTTCTGACAATGAACGGGCCTATATCAAAAAACGGCTGATGGAAGAGGCCCAAGCGTGCCTTACCCAGTTCGGTATGCGTAAAACCACAGTAGACGAGCTTGTAAAGCGGGTAAACATACCCAAGGGAACCTTTTATCTGTTCTATCCATCCAAGGAATTGCTGTTTTTTGATGTGTTCTGTGCACTTCATGACGAATTGCAGGCCACCCTCATGAGCTGGATTGATGAGTTGAAGGGAAACATTAATGTAGATACCGTAACGGAACTGATTTTTCGCTTATACAAGCAAGTAGATTCCACGTTTATCTATTCCTTTGCTGCGAGCGGGGATTTGGAGCTGTTGGTGCGGAAGCTGCCCCCGGAGGTCGCTGCGGCCCATGTTAAAAAAGATGATTTCAGTATGGAACGGCTGCTTTCGCTGCTTCCCGTCGCGCGCACGGAAGGCAATATCAAAATATTCAGCGCCGCTTTGCGCGCCATCTTCTATACAATGCCCCACAGGCGGGAGATTGGAGAGGACGTATTTGATGATGCGGTCCGGGTGATGCTACGCGGCGTTTTGCTACAGCTTTTTGAGGGGGAAACGTTATGATTCGGGGGCAGGATTTACAGTTCAGCTATACCAAACATCCCTTTATTGCGGATATGAGCTTTGACGTTCAAAACGGGGAAATCTTTGGTTTCCTTGGTCCTTCTGGCGCGGGCAAAAGCACGCTGCAAAAAATCCTCACGGGCCTTCTGACAACATACACGGGGAGCGTTCTGGTAAACGGCATGGAGGCGAAACGTCGCGACAACAGCTTTTATGAGAAGATCGGCGTGGACTTTGAATTCCCCAGCCTGTACGAAAAACTGACTGCTCGGGAAAATCTCCGGTTCTTTGCCTCTCTGTATAAAAACCATCAGGCGATTGATCCCTTGCTGGAAAGCGTCGGTTTACTTCCCGATGCAGATAAGAAGGTATTGGATTTTTCGAAGGGAATGAAAGCAAGGCTGAACTTCATCAAAGCGCTGATCCACGACCCTGAGCTGCTCTTTCTGGATGAACCGACCTCTGGGCTAGACCCTTCCAACGCACGGCGCATGAAGGATATCATTTTGCGGGAGAAAGAAAAGGGCAAGACCATATTGCTGACTACGCACAATATGTACGACGCGACCGAGCTGTGCGACCGCGTGGCATTTATTGTGGACGGCAAGCTTCAGGCATTGGACACACCGCGAAATCTGATTATGTCCAGAGGGGCATCAACGGTTTGGTACACTTATGCTCTGAATGGCCGGGAGGAACAGGCAGAAATCCCTCTGAACCGGACGGGCCAAGACGATACGCTGCAAAGGCTTGTGCGGGAAAACCGGCTGTTGTCCATCCACAGCGGCGAACCTACTTTGAACGATATTTTTGTGGAACTGACGGGGAGGCGGCTGCAATGAGGACAACAGCGCTGCTGGTGGGAGATATCCGCTTTCAGTTTAAATACGGGTTCTATTTTCTATATCTTGTATTCACCATACTCTATATCAGCCTACTCTATGCCCTGCCTGCCGCATGGCGGGAGAAAGCCGCGATATTGATGATATTTACCGACCCCGCGGCCATGGGGCTTTTCTTCATGGGGGCAATCGTCCTGTTCGAAAAAGGCGAGCGGGTTTTAGACAGCATTGCCGTATCGCCCGCCAAACCAATGGAGTATGTGGTTTCAAAGCTCGTATCCATTGCTATGATTTCCACAGTAGTTGCGCTGCTCATAGGGTTTGGTGGCAAGGTTGCGCTAAATCCGCTGTTTTTTGTTCCGGGTGTGTTTCTTGGCTCCTGCCTGTTTTCAGCCGTAGGACTTATGGTTGCCGCAAACATAGCTACGTTAAATCAATTTGTTGTGGCGACAATTCCCGCAGAACTCATTATCAACGCTCCCGCCATCGCCTGGCTGTTCGGCTGGAAACCGGGCTTCATGATACTTCATCCGGGTGTTTGTATCGTTGAGTTGTGTCAAAACGGAGAACGCGCGTTGCTTGCGGCGTTTATTCTGGCAGTGTGGACGTTATTGTCTGCGTTGCTTGCCCACGGTGTGGTGGCAAAAAGCCTGCGGTCATTGGGAGGTGTTAAGCTGTGAGACCTTTGCTCCGATCTTTTTCCATGTTTATCATGCAAATGTTGAAAGACAGCATGCTTGCGGCGGTTTGCGCAGCCACCATCCTGGCGGCGTTTTTCATCCTTCTTGGTGTCCCGGCGATTGAGGACATATTATGCGGCTATTTTCATAAAACCTCAATTCTTGCGGATTACTATCTGCTGTTTGACCTGCTGCTGGCTCTTGTAACGCCTTATATGCTCTGCTTTGCTTCCGCCATGATGATGCTGACCGAATACGATGAAAATATGGCAGGCTACCTTGCGGTGACCCCTGTCGGTAAAAGGGGATATATCCTCTCAAGGCTGGCACTACCGGCTTTCATTTCCTTTATCGTGTCCGTCTTTCTTATGCTTTGGTTTTCGCTCACGGCGTGGCCGTTTGGGATGATTCTGCTTACCTGTATGCTGACAAGCCTTACGAGCGTTGCCGTGGCGCTGCTGCTGTTTGCCTTTTCCCATAACCGGGTGGAGGGCATGGCATTGGCAAAACTGTCGGGACTTTTGATGCTGGGGTTGTTTGTACCCTTCTTCCTGTTGTCCGATATACAGTATGTGTTTTCACCCCTGCCGTCCTTTTGGATTGCGAAACTTTGCGTAGAACAAAACACGATATTTCTGCTACCGGCAATCCTGTCCTCGCTCATTTGGATGATGTTGCTCTACTGCAAGTTCAACCGAAAGGTTGTATAATCCGAAATCAAAAGCTGACGATATGACGCTTTGCGCCTTTTCAGGAGGCTGCGTTTCTTGAGGGACAACCCTTCTAAGAACCACTCTTACCTGTACAGTAGAAAACCCGGTGGTATACTGCTAATATAAAAACGTTTGTTCGCATGAAGAGATCCGTTTTAAAGCGGATCTTTTTTTTCGCCCTCGTGGCGGCGGACGAATGGGGAAAGGGGATATGGATGCGAAAGAGCGAAGCGACAGAAGCGCTCAAAAGCCGTGCGTACGCACTGTTTGAGGAGTTCCGCTCCGCCTGCTCGAACGAGTGGCAGCGGCTTGAGCACGCTGAGTGGATGTATTGCGGTGATCACTGGCATGATGTGCCGCAGGTGGACCCGAACGAGCCGCGCCCGGTCACGCCGGTCATACAGTCCACGGTAGAAAATATCGCGGCGGACTTGATGGACGCGTTGCCTGAGGCCGTGATTACGCCGGAAACGCCGGAGGACGCCCGCGCCGCGCGCGTGGTGGAGGCGTTGATCCGGGAAAACCACGACGCCGCCTGCTATGAGCGCGAGTACAGGCGCATGGTACACGATCTGCTTGTGGGCGGCTACTGCGTACAGGAGGTGGGGTACGACCCGGCGCTAAACAGCGGCTTGGGCGGTGCGTTCATCCGGCATACGGACAACAGGGGGATACTTTTTGACCCGCTGTGCACGGATATTCAGGATGGTCGGGCGGTATTCAAGTTCGCGCTGCGCACACGGGAGTGGCTTTCTTCCCGCTTCCCCGACTATGACGGCAGCGCGGACGGATATAGTGGATACCCCGTGGCGGAGGACGCACACATCACGGGGGACAAAAGCAAGACGGCGCTGCTCATTGAGTACTGGTGGCGGGAGTACGACGCAACTGCCGGTACATGCCGCGTGCACATGGCGCAGCTTGCGGGAGGCAAAGTGCTGACCGACAGCAGGGAATTAAAGCCGGAGGGCTACTACGCCCACGGCCAGTACCCGTTCTTTGTGACGCCGCTGTTCCCAAGGAAGGGCAGCCCGCTGGGGCTGGGGTTGGTGGACCTGTTTGAAGGGCAGCAGCGCTACGCGGATAAACTCGATCAGATCATTTTAAAAAACGCGTTGATGGCCTCCCACAACAAGCTTTTGATCACCGAGGCGAGCGGCTTTGACCCGGACGATCTCAGGGACTGGGCAAAGGATGTGCATAAGGGCGAGTCATTGGGCGGCGTGAGCTGGTTCGCTACCCCGCCGCTTCCCGCGTACATCCTGCAATACACCCGGAACATGCATGAATCCATCAAGGAGGAAAGCGGCGCGAACGACTTTTCCCGCGGGGGGACGGCGGGTGGTATTACGGCGGCATCGGCAATTGCGGCGCTGCAGGAAATGAGCGGCAAGCGCGCGCGAATGGCTTCCCGCCAGCTTCATGAAAGCTACCGTGACGCCGTTCGTATGGAGATTGAGGTGGAACGGGAGTTCAACCTGCTGCCCCGCGTCGTGTCCTTTACGGAAAACGGCGAGGCACAGCGCGAGGTGTTCGACGGGAAGCTGCTGGCAAAACCCCTGCCCGACGGGCGCGTTCTGCCCATTGAATTCGCCATATCCATTAAAGTTCAGAAGGAAAACCGCTGGATCGTATTGAGCCATAACGAGCTGATATTGCAGATGGTGCAGCTAAAAATGCTCACGCCGGAGCAGGCTGTGGAATTGATGCACTTTGAAGGAAAAGAGCAGATCCTTCGCGCCGCGCGCGAGGCGAACGCGGCACAAGAAAACAGGGCTTTACCGCAAGGTATGCCCGTAAATTCCCTGCAAAATCAACCCGTGCCGCAGATGGAACCGGTGCAAGAAAAAACCGTGCGCCGGTTGTTCGCCCCCCGCCGCAGGACGTCCGAATCGAAATAACAAAAGGAGGTCGCTATGAACCGAAAACCCGTTCCTTTTCCCTCCGCCGCATTTGAGGAGGAGACCCCCGGTATGCCTCTACAGGCGCAGCCCGGCATGGCACAGCAGCCTGGCATAGTCCCGCAGCCGGGTATGATGCCACGGCCTAGTATGCCGCAGCGTTCTGAACCCGGTATCGCCGCCGCCCCCGCCTTACCCGCAGATGGCCGCAGGCTCGATTATGAGGGCCTGCGTGCAGAAATCAACGACCTGCTTAAGCAGGGGAAGCTGCCCGCCGGTTTTGACATTGGCGCCGCCGTGCAGGACCGTGCCTTTTTGCGTCTGCTTTTTGAATTTCCCGCCTACGCCGCCGTGCGTGTGTATGCGGCGGAACAGCGGGCTGTCCACGCGGAACAGGCCGCCATGCAGAACATTTTGAGCCGTCTGCAAGCGCGGCAGGGCTTGCCCCGTTCTTCCCGTGCGGATGCCGCAGCGCCCAACCGGGACTACATGAACATGTCTCCGGACGAATTTGCCCGGCTGGAGCGGGAATACCGCGAAAAGGCCCGCAAAGGCATCAAGGTCAAGCTGTAACAGAGATTACATTTCATCTGAACCGACAACAAAGGAGGAACTAACATGTCCAATACGCAGACCACGATCAATACGTTAGGCAGCACCTACCTCAACAAGGATTTCTACGACAAAAAACTCTTAGAAACCGCCCGCACGCGGTTGATATTCGCAAAGTTTGGCCAGAAGCGCTCCATCCCCCGCAACTCCGGCAAACGCGTGGAATTCCGGCGCTATGATCTCTTCTCCCCCGAGCTTGCCGCCGCTCCGCTGATGGAAGGCGTAACGCCCGAAGGTCAGTCCCTCTCCCAGAGCCGCGTAGAAGCGGAAGTTGCCCAGTATGGCGCGTACGTGGAGATTTCCGACGTGCTTGAAGCCACCGCCTACGACGAGGTAGTATCCGACAGCGCGGAGCTTTTGGGCGAGCAACTGGGTACCGTCGTAGAGTGGATCACCCGCGATGCCATGTGTGCTGGCACCAACGTGCAGTACGCGGGCGGCCGCACCGCGCGCCTTGCCCTTACCGGCAGCGATAAGCTGACCGTGTCCGAAGTCCGTAAGGCCGTGCGCACCCTTAAAAAGGCCAAGGCGCGTTACTTTACCGCAAACGACGAAGGCGATGCGCGCAAGCCGCACTTTATCTGCATCTGTTCGCCTGAGTCCACCTACGATCTCCAGAACGACCCGCTCTGGCAGGACGTTTCCAAGTACTCCAACGCCGAGCTGATCTATTCCGGCGAAATCGGCCGCCTGTTCGGCGTGGTATTCGTGGAAAGCACGGAAGCCCGCGTCTTCCGCCAGAGCGTGTACACCACCGTAGCGAGCCACACTGCGGGCAGCGAAAAAGTGACGCTTTCGTCCTCCTCTTTCGCCGCCGAGCGCTATCTCACGAACGGCGCGAAGGTGAAGATCGGCTCCACGGAACACACCGTTGCGTCGTTTAACCCCGCGGCGAAGGAACTGACACTCTCTGCCGCCATAGGCTCCGCCATCCCCGCCGGCACCAAAGTATTTAGCGAGGATGCGGGCGCTGTGGAAGATACCACAAAGGCCGCGCTTGATGTCCACGCCACCCTGGTGTTTGGCGCCGACGCCTACGGCGTGGTAGACGTCATGGGCAGTGGCGCGCTGACCACAATCATCAAGCGCCCCGGCTCAGCAGGTGCTGCCGACCCGCTGGACCAGCGCGGTACCGTGGGCGCGAAGGTCGCAGCCTACACCGCCACCATCCTCAACCCGCTCTGGATCGTGCGCATCGAGCACGCCGTCTCGGCGTAAGGAACGTTGTGGGCTCTGCCCACACCCGCTCAAGGGGCGTAACGCCCCTTGAGAATCCCTTATTATTGTAAAAGGAGTTATGAAATATGGATTACATGACCGAACAGCAGATCGACAGCCTTGCTTCCGATACGGGGGCTATACTCCGTGCCGAACCGCAGGTGAAGCTGACTATCGCGCCCGATAACCTGGGCGGATACTGGGAAGGCGGCATCAATGGCCATTTCTTCCGCATCCGGACCGGCGTGGAGGTGGAAGTGCCGAAAAGCCTTGCAAAGCTGATCTCCGAAAGCGTGAAGGTGAAGCTACAGAGCTCCGAGAACATGAACGCCTACCGCGGGCGCGGCAAAAAGGTGGGGTGAAGCCATGACGCTTAACGATATTATCGTGTCCGCGCTCACACAGCTGGACCGCGGGCACGACAGCCAGACAGTGGATACCTGGCGCGATAAGCTCACCCGCTACGCGAACGAGGCTGTGACGGATATTGCAACCATGCTTCAACTTCGCCGCACGGATACGCTCACAGTTAAGGATGGCTCCGCCGATGTGGCGGCACTCCCCCGCTGCTGCGTGAAGGTGCTTTACGTATCCCGTAACATGGCGCGGGTGCCGTTCATTATGGGCGACGCAAGCACGCGCATCCGCGTGCTGACTGAAGACGGCGACGTGTATGTGCACTACCGCTATCTGCCCGACGACATGAGCTCCCCTACCGACGTCCCTGAACTGCCTGCGTTCTGCCACGGGCTGATCGTTACATACGTGGTAGCCCGGGAGCGCGCCAGCGCAGACCCGAGCATTCAGCGGGGCGCTAACATCTATTTTGAACTCTATAACGCGGGCAAGCGGGGGTTGCGCGCGTCCCTGGGGGAGCAGGACGGTTACGCGCTTGTGAACAGGTGGTGAGGGTATGGCGCTGAGCGAATACCGCATTGACGCATTCACCGGAATCGACCAGAGCGCGGCGGAGGGCATGATCCCTGCGGGGGCAAGTCCGGACGCCTGCAACATGGATACGGCGGACGGCTGCCTGGCTGTGGCCAAAGGATATGTCAAGCATATCGCCGACCCCGTGCCGGGAGAAAAACCGATCCGCAGGCTGATATTCTGGCAGCGCCTGATCAGCGGCACTTTTTTGGCCGTGGCGGGTAACGAGGTATACGCCTATACCGTCACGGATGAAGCGCCAACATGGAAGCTGCTGTTTACATACCCGGAAACGGTGAAAAACCTGCGCGTGGATTTCTGCGAGGCGCAGATCGGCAGCAAGGATCATATCCTGCTGGCGTGCGGAGAGTACCAGATATTAAAATGGGACGGCGCTTCTAACATGCAGGTGTTCGGCAGCGAGGAAAAGGTCTCCAACCTGCCTGTGAATTACCTTGCCATGCACTATGGACGCCTGTTTGCCGCAGGCGACCCTGACCACTCCTGTAGGCTGTATTGGAGCAAGGTACCGGGAGACAACCGCACCATAGAGGACTGGGCGAAGGACGAAAGCAGTGAAAACACCGGCGGCGGGTTCGTGGAAGTCGGCGATACTTCGGGCGATCCCATTACGGGCCTGTGCGCGCTTTCCAATCAGCTTTTGATCTGGAAGCGGCGCTCGCTCTACCGCCTGCTGGGGGACAGGCCAAGTAACTACCGCGTCTACCGCATCCACGCGGAGGTGGAGCGGATGCAGGATGCCGCATGCGCAGTCTATGGCGACGTACCCTACTGGATGACCGGAGCGGGCCTGTTTTTCTTTGACGGGCAGACGGCCCAAAGAAGTTTGAACGCACGGCGCATCCGAAATTTCTTGGCTGGCGCTTCTACTTCCAACTGCCGCGCGGCAAAGCGCGGGGAAACGCTTTACTTTACCGCTTATGAAAAAGCGCGGGACCCGCTTGATTTGGGTGCGGCAAGGGCAATGGACAACGCGCTTATCGTATACGACATTGCCCGCCAGACCTATATGATCCGGCGCGGATTTCAAATATCAGATCTGTGTGCGCATGATGGCACACTCTACCTCATCAACGACAAGCGCTATGTATACCGCTTCGAGGAAGGGCCAGATTACGACGGCACGCCGATTGATGCCTATTGGAAAACGCCGCTGACAGATCTCAACAGCAAGCCCGGCATTAAAAATCTCCAGGAACTCTACTTGCGCGGCGAGGGAGTGGGAGGCGGCGAGGGTGCTGTGCTGCTGCTGGATGCGCGAATAGGCCGCAACCTGCATGTGTACCGCTGCCTCATGCCGGAGGACGAGACGGATGTGCTGGAAATTCCGCTCAAAAACGAAGGGCGTACGCTCTGTTTGAAGTTTTCCAATGAGGCGGGCTCGCGCCTTCGCATACTGGGCGGCGTCCAACTGCTGTTCGAGCACCGCATGCGCGCGATTTAAGAAGGGAGAACCACATGCCATACCAGCCCACGGGCGTGCAGGCACTTTTCCCGGTGGCGCTGCCGCGCCAGGCGGGGCGAGAAACGCGCCGGGAGGAATATGAAACGCAGGTTGCGCAGAATGAAAACAACCTGAACCAGAACTTTTCTATACTGTATCAAAAGCTAATCGAGCTTGAGGAAATCCTTGCGCTCATCAGCGGGTAGGAGGAGGCATGGCTGTAAGAAGCGATTATCGCGTTGTAGGTATGAGCACAGCGCAAGTCCGGGAATTGCAGCGCGACCTGGGAGTCACGGTGGACGGCGCGTGGGGCAAGCAATCCCAGGCGGCACTGGATCTGTACTATGGCGCAAATGCCGACCCGCTTGCGGTATATAAGGGAACCGGGGGTACGGGCAGGGGGAGCGGTACGGGGACTGCGCCTGCCGCGCAGCATAGCCAGCCCAAATTACTCAACGGCTATACCGGCACCTACTATACCAAGGGCGGCAACAATTATACGGATTACGGGGCGCTTTTGCGCAACGACGGCTTTTATTACCCGCCGGGCGCAAAAATCAGCCCTAACGGGATGTATGTGGATGTTGGCAACGGGTGGCAGTTCGCAAAATATGGCGTGGGCTTTGATCGCCGCGGGCGCGTGCTTGGGTATACCCCCAGCAGCGTGACCGGGCTTGCGCCGGGCGCGCGTATCCCCGATTTTTCTTCCGGCAGTGGGACGCAGGGCGCGGCCGACCCCGGCACAGCCGAACCGGAACCGGACACAGACCAGCCCAAAAGCGATTGGGAAATTTTGTTTGAACAGATGTACAAAGAAGAATGGCTCTCCGGCTACGTGGAATAGGGGGAAACGATGGGGAAATCTTATCTGGACGGATACGTACCCCCGGCAGGGGTAATGGATGCGGATGACGTCGAAGCTATTCAGCGGCAATTAAACGCCGAGGGAGCTCGCCTCATAGTGGACGGCGTATGGGGGCCTAAGACAGAGGCTGCATATCGGAACCTTGGCGGGGGCGGTAACGCCGCCGCGCAGTATGGGCAAGGGTTGGGCTCTTTTATGCAGCAAATTCAAACTCTGCTTTCGCCGCCGCAAGTAAACTATATCTCGCAATCCGAAGCGGCGCTGCAAGCGCAAATACAAAGCGCGTTGCGCCCGCAGTTGGACGCAGCAATCGCCGAACGGAAGGAAGCAACAAAGGAAGCAGCCGCCGCGCTCGACGTGGACGCGTGGGCGCGCGGTATGGGGAAAAGCACATATCTTACGGACATGAAGGACCGGCAACTTGACGACGAGGCGGATGATATCGCCAAAATGAAGGCGCAATATTCCGCCACAGTCGCCTCGCTTTTGATGGAGGCGATAGAAGCGGAGCGCCAGCGCACGCTGGAGATGCAAATGTACAACGCGAATGCGTATGCCAACGCAAGGCAGTTTGCGTTTTCTTCCGCGCAGGATGCCTACGGGGAGTATATTCAAAACCTGCAAGCGGCTCAGAAGCGCGGAGGAGGGTCCTCCAAAGAGGACGCCATCGCTACCACGGAACAAAACTGCCGCCTGTTCCTTTCCTACCTGACGCCGGAGGAGCGCGGGAATATCTACAAAGGCGTTACCGAACAGGACAGGGTCTACCGGGATGAACTCATCGCAAGTCTGGGGTACGCAGGCTATGTGGCGATCCAGGAGGAGTTTCCGGGGCTGTCGCGCTAGCAGCACAATGCAAACAGATTCATTGCACGCCGCGATAGCGGGTTCGGTGAGCCTTCGGCGGGATACGCCTCCGCACTAGGCCTGCGGGCTGTCGCCGAAGGAGCAAAAAAGGGCGCAAGTGCCGCCCTTTGCACCCGAATGGTACATTCAGGTAGCTATCAAGGGTTGATGTCATGCTGTGCATGACAACCGATAGAACCCCGGGGCTGTGCAGGAGAAACTTCCTTGCAATATAGGTGGAACATGTATATTGCAACAGTCCCCACTATTGATATAGGGCGGCTGCGCGATTTCGCACAGCCGCCCCCTTTTTTGTTTTTTTGGAAGGCTGCTACAGCTCCCGCATCAGGTTAAAGCTTTGCAACAGGTTCAGCCGCCCATAACCCCACTGCGAATTGGGATAGGTCAACGTATCCGAGCGGTTGCAGCCGCGTATGAGATAGGCACGTATCTGGTAGGTGGAAAGCGCGATATCGTTGCCGTTGACAATCCCCCATTGCAGCATCAGCGCGCCCGCGCCTGTGGTAATAGCGGCAGCTACGCTGGTGCCGTCCATCGTACCGTAACCGGTGGGGAACAGGCCGGATACGTTGACTCCCGGGGCGACAAGATCCGGGGACATCATGGGCAGGCGCGTAGGCCCCCAGGAGGTACGGGTATATAGGCTGTTGTTGTTGCTGTTGTAGGCGCCGCAAGTGATCACGCCGAATGCGGTGCCGGGAACCGTAATGGTGTAATAGGGCGTGGGCGTCAGGAACTCCACATTGCGGGAAACGAAACCTGTCATGGGCAGCCACGCGTGATAAGTACCGTCCAGTACGATATCGCCGTGGACGATAATGGTCCATACGCCCGGCGTGGGAAACCGGAAGGATATGGTTGTCAATTGCCCGCCGCTTCCTTCCACCGGGAAAAAATACTGCACCGTGATGATTGAGCGCTCCAGCACAAGCCGCGCCTCCAGCGTGGTGCCCGAACGCGCCGGAACCCGCCCTACCATTTCCCCAGTGGGGGAGCGCACAGCCACGGAGAACCGATCCGGCGCGGTGTTCCACAAAGAGACAATGAAATCCCCCGCGTATTCGCCTACACGGACGTCCATATCCTGGTCTTCTCCCGCTATGGTGAGCTTACCCTGCGTATGATGGCGGGCCTGGCTTTCGTTTCCTGCCGCGACACTTAGGCAGACGCCCCGCAATATGGATGTACTGGTCAGGAATTCTTCAAACAGCGTAAAGCCGTCGTGACTTCCAAAGTTGGTGCCAAGACCGATGCAGATAGAGACCGGCCGTCCAAGATCCCGCGCCCGTTGCAGGATATATTCAATGGCGATCATGATGGCGGTGGATTCATACGCGTTGGGTTGGTCGGGAGGAACGAGGAACAGTTCCCTGAAATAGGTGCTTGCGGTACGGAGTTTAACCACGATCAGGTCCGATTCGGGTGCTGCGCCTACGTTTTGGCCGATGCGTCTGCCCGCGGCGACGGAGGCCAAAAACGTTCCATGTCCCACCGTATCCTGCTGAGGCACTACGCTGTAAGGGTCTTCGGATTGCAGGGCAAGGTTGATTTGCTCGTTCGTATATTCGGTACCAATAAAATACCCTTCAGGCGGGTTGCCCCGAACCGTTTGATCGTACAGGTACATGATCTTGCTGGTACCGTCCTCGTAGATAAACGCCGGCTGTGTATAATCGATTCCTGTATCTATAATCCCCACCAGCACGCCCCGGCCCTGCAAATCCAGGTAGGGTTGCTCCTGCACTTGTAAAATGCCCGCAGCTTCCAATGCAGCGGTATCCAAAAGCCCCATTACAAGCGGAAGGGAACTGATAAATGCCGAACCCAGCGCCTGCGTAATGGCGGGAATCTGGTTACGGTTGGCATAAATGATCTGGTATTGCCTTCTAATCAATTGCCCGGCAACAATTTGGGGATTGGCAGACAGAAAATCTGTTAATAGCGGTGATCTGCGCGCAACAAAACTAACCGTTTCCGGATTGTCAATAAATTCTCCAAGCGAAGGTTCTATCATGCGGAGGGCCCTCCTCTTTGCAGATATTCCGCAAGCAGGTTCATGGTGTTGTTCAGGCACAGCGTACCGTATCCCCAGGTAGCGTTGGGGAAGGCGATGGGCAGTTCGCGACGCGCGCCCTTTTGCAAAAAAGCCTTTACGCGCTGCCCGTACAGAAACGGGTCGTTGCCCTCTATGATTCCCCATTCCATCATCAGCGCTGCGGCGCCCGTTACAAATGGGGCCGCCATGCTTGTGCCGGTAAACGTATCGTAGCCGCCGCCCGGGCGCGCCGTTACGATGGCCACGGCGGGCGCTACAAGGTCGGGCTTGACGTATACGATAAACCGCGTATAGCCGCGTCCGGAAAAATCCGCGCTGGTGCCCAAAAGTGAATTGTACCCTCCCACCGAAATGACATTTTGAGTCGTAGAGGGGAGTGTTAAAGTGACCGATGTATCCGGCTGCAAAAATGCGGTTCCGGCTGAGACAGCATCAGCGGTGGGCATCCAGATATCGAAATTGCCATCCACTATTTCCAAACCCCGGATAATCAGTGTCCATACGCCCTGCGGAATGGGGCGGCCGGACACGCCACGGAACCTGAAGTAGTTTTCCTGCGCTACTTGGTAATTCGTTGGCTGTCCGAAATACATTTCCACCTGGACGTTGTCGAGCATGACGTTTATAGCGCTCTGTATGGGCAGAATTTCCCCCGTTGTTCTCCCACTGGGGGATAGCAGTTCATACGAAAAGGTATCCACAAAATTTTTCCAGACAGGCATATAGATTTCGTTGACCTGTCCGGATGTTGTAAATTCCACCGTCACCTGGCCGTCTTCGATTACCCGTCCGGAAAAGTGGTGGCCGGCGGAGCCCTCGTTTCCCGTGGCCACGCTGATGACCGATCGCCCCCGCTCCGCCATATCGTTAATATAGCTTTCAAACAATGAATTCCCGTCGTGTGCGCCAAAATTGGTGCCATAGCTCAGGTTGATGGAAAGCGGCATGTTGAGCTGTTCCGCTTTGTCATACAGGTACTTGATGCCCCGCATGATCTGGGTAGATCGCGTGGTCAGCCGGTCGTCAATATCTCCAAGCTTTACAACTGCGAGGATGGCCTGCGGCGCGGCGCCTACCTGCACGCCCTGGCTCGCGCGGCCATTGCCTGCGGCAATCCCCGCCACCGCCGTGCCGTGGCCGATGTTATCCCGGCTGGGCACCATGGTATGTGGGTCGGGTTCCTGCAGCGCCGCGTTGAGTTGCTGCTCGGAGTATTCCGTTCCATGCAGAAAACCTTCGGGCGGGGCGCCCTCTAGGGATTGGTCCCACAAGTACGCGATGCGCGTGGTACCGTCCGGATTGCGAAAATCCGGGTGCGTATAATCAATGCCGGAATCGATAATGCCTATGAGCACGCCGTTGCCTTTCAGCCCAAACCCGAAATCGCTTTGCACGTATGTAATGCATGCATGGCTCAGGCTTCTGCTCAATACAAACGTCAGCGTCTTGGGCAGCTCGATAAACTCAACTTCCGGGTATGAGTACAGGGGAAGCAGCTGTGAAAGCGGGAGGGTGAGAATGGCGTAATTGTCGCTTAATAGTTCCGCCATGCCCCCTACCGACTCCGCAACGCGCAAAATATCCCCGGTAAATTTCACAATCACCTCAATCAGGTCGTTTGGCTGCCCCTGTCGGATAAAGGCGCTGACATTTGCAGGAATTCCGGGAATATTTCCTTGTAGCATGGCCGCCCCCTAATAGATGCTGTCAATGGCCGCAAGCTCCATTTGCACAAGCTGCCACTGTTCATTATTCCATGCGTAGGCAATGAGCCTCTCGTTTGTTACGGCTATCGGATAAACCCAGAAGGAATGGCCCGACATTGTCCATAGGTAGGTGTGATGCTGGATGTGCCGGGCGATATACTCCGGGCCGGTACCGCGCAGAAATGGGCAGTATTGCGGCGCTCCTGGGAGCGGGGGCGAGGACGGGGGGGCCAAATGCCTGGAATGCGGCATGTTACCAATCATTTCCTCACCCCTTTCGGCATGCGCATAATGGCGTATGCCATTATGTATATTCTATGACGGTTCCTTTAGAAAAGAAGCGGCGAAGGTACATGAAGACGCAGTGAAATCCGCATGCCCCGGACTTCCGCTTTTATTTATATGCATAGGCTTTCAAAGGGAATGTCACAAACCGGATGAAATTTGGCGGGCGTTCGCTCATACAAAGGCCACTGTTGCGCATAGGATAACGGGAGGTGAGAATATATGGAGATGGTGAACGAAGCCGCGGGTCAAATAACAACAGGCTTTTTACAGATCCAGGTGGTTGAGTTGGACGTGGGGGACCCTGTTCCAAACGCGCAGGTGCTCATCACGAATCGGGGTGAAACGATACCGCTCATTGAGCTCACAACGGATAGTTCCGGCCTGACGCCGGTGGTTGAACTGAATACGCCGCCGCTCCCCTATTCGCTCGCTCCGGATAATCCCCGCCCATATGCTGAATACGACGCATATGTGAATGTGCAGGGCTTCCAGGCCGTATTCGTGGACGGCATGCAAATTTTACCGACATCCGTGGCGTTTCAAACCATTACGCTCAGGCCCAGTGTTGTATACCGGCGGCCTGTGCAGGATATTTATATCGACCAGCACACGCTATATGGCATATTTCCTCCCAAAATACCTGAAGAGGAAGTAAAGCCGCTTCCCGAGGCGGAGGGCCTGGTCGTATTGCCTGCCCCCGTCATTCCGGAGTTTATCGTCGTGCATCTGGGAACGCCGGATTCCGATGCGCAGAATGTCTGGATTCCGTTCAAAGACTATATCAAAAACGTTGCAAGCTGTGAAATTTATTCCACCTGGCCAGAACAGACCATACGCGCAAACGTCCTGGTTATACTTTCCTTTACACTCAACCGCGTATATACGGAATGGTACCGCGGCAAGGGATATGAGTTTACCATTACCAATTCCACCGCATATGATCAGGCTTTTACCTATGGCCGGAATATTTACGACAGTATCTCTGTAATCGTAGACGAGCTGTTTACCAGTTACATCACCCGGCCCGGCATTCGCCAGCCGCTCTTTACGCAGTATTGCGACGGTTCCAGGGTGCAGTGCCCGCGCTGGCTCTCGCAGTGGGGTTCGAATACATTGGGCGAACAGGGGTACGACGCGCTTTCCATACTTCGGTATTACTATGGCAACAACGTGTTTTTACAGCAGGCTGAGCGCGTAGCCGGCGTGCCCATTTCTTTCCCCGGCAACGTTCTTTCACTTGGTTCCACCGGCCCCGCTGTGCGAACCATACAGGAGCAACTCAACGCCATTTCCGACAATTATCCCGCCATTAACAAAGTGCGCGTGGACGGGTTTTTTGGGCAACAGACGCGGGAGGCGGTAGAGACATTCCAACGCGTGTTCAAGTTGCCCGTTACCGGCTCGGTTGATTTTTCCACCTGGTATGAGATATCCAACATTTATGTGGCGGTGGAACGGCTGGCGGAACTGGTATAGCGCATGCGTTGGATAAAAAAAAGGGACGTTCCATGCGGAAACGTCTCTTTTTGCTTGTCTACAAAGCATTTTTAACTTACGAAAACTCCTTTTTGCTGTAGATACGGATTGACCACAGTGCTGATAGAGCAAACGCTGCGATGGCTGAAGCAAGCAGGATAAGCGCGTAATCCATCAGCTGCGCCCTGCCGGGCAACACAATATCCAGATTGAATGCGAACGAGGCCGCAAATAGAGCCGCCATGATCAGCATCACCGCGATACGCCCCTTTTCCGCGCCGAACCGGAACATCAGCGGCAGCATGATACAGAGTATCAGCACGCTGGATATTCCAAGAAGAAAGAGCTGGTCATACAGCGCGGAAGGTTTCTCCCCGCCAAGCAAGCCCAGCAGAAAGCCCGCGAACAGCGCGACTAGAAGCAGCAACAGGCCTAAAACGTACTTTGAGAGGACGAGCGTGCTGCGCTTAACAGGCGCGCAGAGTGCGGTGCGGTCCCATTTGGCGCGCTCATCAAGCGCTACGGTGGTAAACGGCAGCATGGCGGAAAGTATAACGATGCTCAAAGAGTAGCTGCCCAGTTCCCCCGTTGTGAGGATAAGTATCACAAATACGCCCAAAAACGTCAGAAACAGCCTCGCCGTGCTTTTTAAATTGATCAGGTCTTTTATAAGCAAGCCTTTCATTGCTTTTCCCCCCTGGATAAAAACAGCATAATATCTTCTATCCCCGCAACGTTGGTTAAGAAACCTTTCGGGATGTTTTCCCGCTCCACAAGCGCTTCCACGCCGAACTTGTTGCGCCGTATGCCGTGTATGCGCGCGGGGTCGATGCGGCCTAAGTCCCCTTCGGCACACTTTAACACGCAGTAACGTTCCAGCAGCACATCCTTCTGCTCACAAAACAGCAGACGCCCCTTGTGCAAAAACGAGATATAATCGCACGCTTTCTCCAAGTCGCTCAGTATGTGCGAGGAAAGCAAAATAGAGCGCCTTTCGTCCTGTATGAACTCCAGAAACACATCTAAGAGCTCGTCGCGCACGATGGGGTCCAGTCCGCTTGTCGCCTCATCAAGAAGCAGCAGGCGGCTATCATGTGAAAGCGCCGCGGCGATGGAAAGCTTACGCTTCATGCCGCTGGAAAATTCTTTGAGCTGCTTCTTTTCGGGCAGCGAAAAACGCGCGCAATAGTCCAGGAATACTTGAGGCTTCCAGGTGCGGTACATGCGGGAAAATATGGCGCCGCAGTCGCGGGCGGTCAGGGTGTCGTGGAGTCCCGTTTCATCCAGCACCACGCCGATCTGTTCAAACACATCCTTGTTCTCCAGATAATTTTCCCGGCCGAACATGCGCACATTGCCCGCATCCTTTTGGATGAGCCCCAGTATCAACTTGATTGTGGTGGATTTTCCAGCCCCGTTCTCGCCGATAAACCCCATGATACAGCCTGCAGGCAACGAGAATGAGACGTTCTCCAAAGAAAAATCCTTGTAGCGCTTACTTAACCCTTCAATTTCCAGTATCGTTTGCATGTAGGCCCTCCTCAGATTACTTCGGCAGCAACTATTTTATCCGACTATTCACTGTCGGAGTAATATAAAAGCGCAAGCATTTCCTGCAATTCGTTTAACGTTAGTGAGCATTGCCGTGCAAGCGGCATGAGCGCGCTCATGCCCTGTTCCAGACGCCGCAAAAGCTCTTCGCGCATCAACTGCGCGTTGCTTTCTGCAACAAAGCTTCCCTTTCCTGTCATGGAAATGATGAAACCTTCCCGTTCCAGCTCCTCATACGCGCGTTTGGTGGTGATGACGCTGATGCGCAATTCCTTTGCGAGCAGGCGCATGGAAGGCAAAGCATCCCCCGGCAGCAGTTCCTGCGAAAGTATCGCCGCCTTGATTTGGGATGCGATTTGCTCATATATGGGCGTTTCGCCCGTGTTGCTGATCAATATGCGCATGTTGCCCTCTTAAAATTGTATATGTACATTATACACAATATAGACTTTTGGTCAATAGTTTTTTTCAAAATATTTCGAGGTATGGGGCGTACATGATATATTCGTTCCGCTGAGCGCTGGGAAGCTGTCCGCACGCTTGCGTGCATACCGGGCTGCGCGGTATGATACAGGTACAGTCTAAAAAATCGGAGGGTAGGTTATGCCCATCACGCTCCATGACGTTCGTCTGGCGCACGAACGCATTTTGCCCTATATTCGCCGGACAGACATTGCGCAGGTGGCGCTGCCGCTGGGCGGGGAACTTCATATTAAGCTTGAGAACCTGCAATATACCGGCGCGTTCAAGCTGCGCGGCGCATTCAACTGCATGCTGCAACTGACGGAGGAACAAAAGCAGGCGGGCGTGCTCGCCGCATCCGCGGGCAACCATGCGCAGGGCGTTGCCCGCGCGGCAAACGCGCTGGGGCTTAATTGCACCATCGTCATGCCAACAGGCGCGCCGCTTTCAAAAATCACCGCTACCGAGCAATACGGCGCAAAGGTGGTGCTTTTCGGCAGCACCTACGATGACGCCTGCAGCCACGCGCTCCAACTGGTGGAGGAGACAGGCGCCACATTCATTCACCCATTCAACGATGAGCGGGTTATCGTAGGGCAAGGTACGCTGGCCCTTGAAATCCTGCAGGACCTTCCCAAAGCCGGGCAGATACTCGTGCCGTTGGGCGGCGGCGGCTTGGCCGCGGGCATAGCCATTGCGGCAAAGGAACTTGACCCCACCGTGCGCGTCATCGGTGTGGAGGCCAAGAACGCCGCTTCCATGCGGGCCTCCGTGGACGCGGGGCGCATCGTGACATTGGCATCCTCTAACACCATAGCGGACGGCATCGCCGTTAAAACCCCCGGAGACGTCACCTACTCGCTTTGCCGGGATTATTTGTATGATATCGTCACAGTGGACGAGGACGATATTGCTCGATCGATCCTCTACCTTCTGGAAAAATGCAAAATCGTCAGCGAAGGCGCGGGCGCGGCGGGCGTCGCGGCTATGCTTGCGGGAAAGGTACAGCTCTTATGCGATCGCCCCACCGTGGCGCTGCTTTCCGGCGGCAATATCGATGTCACCATGGTCGCCCGCATCATAGACAAGGGCCTTATCCGCACCGGGCGCAAGACGCTTATCCGCACCACGATTTCGGATAAACCGGGGCAGCTTGTAAAACTACTTTCCATTATCTCGACCACGGGTGCGAACATCGTCGCCATCCAGCACGACCGCATGGCTGCGGATATGAACGTGACCGAAAGCGCTGTGGAGCTTGAGCTTGAAACCCGTGACAGGCGGCACGTGTTTGAAATTTTGAGCACGCTAGAGGATGCGGGATACAAGTTGACGTGATGTAAGAGCTTAGGGGCGCAGCCTCCATCGTATTTATTGTGACATTACAAAAAGTGATGCTTTAGAAGATAGTGTACAAAACATTTATCAGTTTTGGGTACACCATATTCACATAAGCATTTTATGATGAAGCTGGAAACTCCCATTAAGTTCTGACAGACGCATTTTGCTTGATTAGGAGGATGAACAGGTGACAGTTAGTGAAATGCAAAGAATAATTGACGAATATGATTATTGGGACATGTTAGTGAAAGAGATGGAATGCAATCATTTTGCAGATGAAGTACGAATTATTTACGATGATTCAGAAGGAGGCCGCGTTTGTTACAATTTTACGGGCTGCTATAAAACAATCTTTGATCACGTTAAGGAATATACAAAAGATATGCCGATAAAAGATATGACGCAATCTCAAATGCCGTATTTTATGCAAGATGTAAAGATAAACGAAACAAGAGAAGGAGATAATCGCTTATGGATATGCAAAATAAATATGTTTCCTTTATATCTTGAAATATGTTGCAAGGATATAAAAATTGAGAGGATAGCATCATAGCTGTCAATTGTAGGACTCGGTGGGCGCAAACGAATTTTGTAATTTTACATCTTTTGGTATAAAAAAAGACAGCTAGGCTGCCTTTTTTTATATTCCTTATCGCTTACCCGTGATAGCCCATCTCGCCCAAGATCCGCGCGAGCGTCTGGAAGCGTTCGCCCAAGAGCTCGCCGTCCTTGGCGAGGGCGTTGTAGAGTAGCTCAATGTCCTCGTCGATATGCTCGTTGTCCGTGCAGACGGATACCGTCATGGCGTCCCCCTGTAAACCAATGCGGTCGATCTGCGGGCGTTCCGGGTCGTAGAGCTTTTTGTGCCGGTAGCTTTCCTCCCTGAAGTACTGCGCGCTTCGCGCCACCAGTATGGCAAGATCCAGCACGCGGTGCAACGGAAGCTCCTCGCTCTGGCGAGACCATTTTTCGCCCGTGTAGCGCCACACCTTGGCGGAGGCATCCACCCGCCCGCGCTCGTTCCACTGTGCAAGGCCCAGGGAAAGCCCTTTTGCCTCGGAGGAATAGGCCGCGCGGCCGTCTACGTTCTCATAATTTTCGCTCACGATCACGGGCTTGTGCTTGAGCTGGGTCGGTATCTTCATAGGATCATCCCCTCTTTTATTTAGTAAATTACTAATCTACTAATATTATATGCAAATACTCGTCAATTGTCAATGAATGCAAAAAGCGCGGATATCCGCGCTTTTGTCGTTTGATTTTTATCGTTCCGTGGCCACATCCTGCAATATGGCCTCGATTTGCGCAAGCTCCTCTTCTGTAAACGTCAGATTGTTGAGCGCCCCCAGGTTTTCCAGCAACTGCGAAAGCCTGCTTGCCCCCACGCATACAGAGGTAATCGCGGGGTTATGTAACACCCATGCGAGCGCCATCTGCGCCAACGTCTGCCCGCGCTGCCGCGCAATACCGTCAAGCCGCCTGCTTAAGTCCACCTGCTCTGTTGCCGCTTCCGGCGTCAAAAACACGCTTGGCCCTCCCGCGCGGGAATCGGCGGGAATCCCTTCAAAATAGCGCGAGGTCAGCACGCCTTTTGCAAGCGGGCTGAAGGCGATAGCCCCCACGCCCTTTTCCAGCAGCGCCTGCTGCGGGCCATGTTCAAATTCCCGCGCAAGCATGGAGTAGCGCGGCTGGCTGATCAAAAGCTGTACGCCCATACTTTGCAGGATATCGTATGCCCTTCTTGTCTGCTCCGCAGAGTAGTTGGAAATGCCCACATAGAGCGCCTTGCCGGAGCGCACGGCTTGGCTTAATGCCTCCATGCTTTCCTCCACCGGCGTTTCCGGGTCGGGACGGTGGTGGTAGAAGATATCCACATAGTCCAGCTGCAGGCGCTTGAGGCTCTGGTCCAGGCTCGAAAGCAAATACTTCTTAGAGCCCCATTCCCCGTACGGCCCCGGCCACATATGGTAACCTGCCTTGGTAGAAATGATGAGCTCGTCCCGGTGGGAGGCAAGCTCCCGCTTCAATACGCGGCCCAGCATTTCTTCTGCGGAGCCTGGCGGCGGGCCATAATTGTTTGCCGCATCAATGTGCGTGACGCCGTGGTCGAACGCGCCGCAGAGAATGTCCCGGCATGTCTCATAGCTTGCCCCAGCGCCGAAATTGTGCCAGATGCCCAGGGAGATTGCGGGCAGCTTCAGCCCGCTGTTGCCTGTGCGGCGGTACAGCATGGTATCATACCGGTGTTCGTCTGCGCGATAATCCATATAGGCCCTCCTGTATTACGTTGCGGTGGTTGCCTTTAGTTCTGTTTGTTTTTCATCGGTAATTTTACAGCGAATACAGCAGAGCCACGGCGTTGGCGCGGATGCACTCGCCGCGCCCTTCCGGGCCCGCCCCTTCGGTCGTCGTTGCCTTGAGCCCGATACGGTCGGGCGGTAGCTTCAATGCCGCAGCCAGTAGTTCCCGCATGGCGGGGAAGTGCGGCGTCAGCTTGGGGCGCTCGGCCACAACCGTAACGTCCACGTTTCTTACGCCGTAGCCTGCGGCGTGCAGGCGGTCTGATACGCGCATCAAAAGAGTGAGGCTGGAAATGCCCTTGTACTTCGGGTCGCTGTCCGGGAACTGTACGCCGATATCCCCCATGCCCGCCGCGCCTAAAAGAGCGTCCATCAGCGCATGGGTCAATACGTCCGCGTCGGAATGGCCCAACAGCCCCTTTTCAAACGGGATATCCACGCCGCCCAGTATCAGCGAGCGGTTCTCCACCAGCAGGTGCACGTCCTCTCCGCAACCCACCCGCAGGCCCGCCTGCGCGCCAAGGCCAGCAGCGGCAGCGCACAAATGCTCTTCCAGCCAAACTAGGTCCTCGGGCGTGGTCAGCTTGCGGTTGTTGATGGAGCCGTTCACGAAGTGCACGGTATGTCCGGCATGTGCATAAAGGGTACTGTCGTCGGTGGCGGCAAACCCTTCCACCTTCGCTTTTTCATAAGCAGCGAGTATGGATGCGCAATCGAACGCCTGCGGCGTTTGCGTGTGCAGCAGTTCCTCGCGGGGGAGGGCATGGATTGTTCCGGACTCTCCCGGCTCCACATGCAGCACGGTGTCCCGCACGGGGATAGCGGCGACGCCGCTTCCATACAGCCGCACGCTGTCGATGCATGCGTGGATGAGGCCGGGGGTCGCAAGGCAGCGCGCCGCGTCGTGGATCACAGCGATGCCCGGCTGGGTAGAGAGTAAACCTTGGTATACCGAATCCTGCCTTGTCGTGCCGCCGCAGCAGACGGTCACGGGTACGCCTGCCCGCTGGGAAAGTGATTCCGCGTGCGCGCGCGTTGCGTCGTTCACCACCATGACGATGCGGTTCACCCCGCCTTTAACCAGCGCCTCAAGGCTCATGTCCATAGGCGTCTTGCCATTGGGAAGGCGGTACAGGAGCTTGTGGAACCCCATGCGCTGGGAATCGCCCGCGCACAGCAGGATGCCCGTAATGTTCCGGTTCCTCATTGGACGTCCTCCAGCACGGTATACATATCGGAAGCATCCGCTTTGAGCGCGTGCTCCTGTATGGAGTTCACGCGCACTGAAAAGACTTTGCCCCCCAGGCGCAGGGAAAGCACATCCCCCACTTTGACTTCCGCAGAGGGCTTCGCTTCTTTGCCGTTGATCTGTACGCGACCCAAAGAAGCGGCTTCGTTCGCGACTGTCCGCCGCTTGATCAGCCGCGATACTTTTAAGTATTTATCCAATCTCATGGAAGGACCTCACTTATACATCAAAAATATAGGCACCCGATGTTATGCGGCGTCGGCCACACCCGTCTCGGGCGGCGCGGCGAGCCGCGTATCGAACCATTCCGAAAGTTCAATATTCGCCGCCTGTTCAAATGCACTGATTAACTCCGCTTTGGTGGCGACGCCGTATGCGTTATTCTCTATATAAGCGCGCAGGCCGTTGAAAAACGCCTCGTCGCCGATTTTTTCTCGTAAGGCCGCAAACATGGCGGCGCCCCGCCAATAGACGGAATTCACATATGCGTCCTCGGTGGCGTATGAGGACAGCGTGCCGTCTATTTGCCCACCCAGGGCCGCGCGCTCCACCAAATAGCGGCTGGAGAGCGCTTCGTATACTGCCGTATTCCCAATGCGCTCAAAATAAACGAGGCTAAGGTAGCTCGTGAGCGATTCGTCAAGCCAAGGCGCATAAAGCTGGTCTGAACCTATGATACCGTAAAACCACTGGTGGATCATCTCATGCGTAATTGTCAGCTCCAGCGCCACCTCTTGCCCCGGCAGGTAGAGTTCCCGCTGCACCATCATCAGGTTTGGGTACTCCATGCCCGCGTAGGTCATATCCGCCTGGGCGACGGTCAGGGTTGAGTATGGATAATTGCCGAGCATGGGGGTAAGCGTATCGAGTACATTTTTCGCGATCGCAGCACCCCGCTTGGCGCTCCCCTCGCTCAGCGCGTAGGAGTAAATGGCAACGTCCCCCCGCGTCTCTTTGACCTGCTGCATGGAAAGGCCCAGCATACAGGCAAATTCGCGCACGTCTTTGGCCGCCACATAACTGGTCAAGAGGCTGCCTTTTTTCTCCGTGCCGGTGATAGAGCCGGTGGAGTAAAGAGAATACTCCGCGGGGTAGGTAAACGCCACGCGGTAATCCGCTACCTCGCTGTAATAGGGATCGCCGATCGGCGCGTAGCCATCCGTCATCCATTTGCCGTCTTGGTATACGGCGAGTATGGGCAGGAAGTTGCCCAGCTGGTAACCAAGCTCGGTGCGGCCGAAACGGCCGTCGCGCTCGGGCACATCCACCACAAACTCTATGGCAACTTCCGCGCGCTCCCCGGGTAGCAACTCCTTGATAAAGGGCACTGTCAAAAGCATGCCATCATCCGAAACCGTAAAATAAGCAAGCTCACCGTTCAGGCTGACCGAAGAAACGATGATGTCCCCTTTGTCAAATCCGTTTTTGTAGCCGTCGGAGGCCTCCCCACCCGGAGCGGAGGCGCTTTGATATGCGTTGGGGTGCAGGTGGAAGGGAAGCTCGTAGAGCGTATCTTTCGTCACGTTTTCATATTCCACGCGCAACATGGCGTAGAGCCTGTCGTGCGAAGGCTTTAATTCCATCGCGAGCGCATAGCTCGTATTGGGCGCGCTTGTTGGCCTGCCCGCCCCGGTTGGGACATCGCCCTGCGTGGGCGTGGCGGAAGCCTCCGGCGTCAATTTGGGAGTCGGTGTGGAGAGTGACTGCGTGGGAGTAGGCGCACTTAATGTTGCGGCAGGCGAAGGTGCAGGCGTACCGGCGCTAACGCCGCTCAATGGCAGCGTGAAAACGCCCGTCAGGAACAGTGTTGCAATAAGGATGGCCGCACCAAATACAATAAACAGCCAGACAGGCTTATTCCGTGTATACCTTTTGCCGCCGAACCTGGGCAAACAAACCCCTCCCTTATTGATGCTGGTATGTGTTGAGCCCATACTGCGCAATCAGAGCCTGCAGCGTACCGTCTTCTTTCATGCTCTGTATCACTTCATCCGCCATCATTGCAAACGCAGAACTGTCCGCATAAGAGACCGCAACATACCCAACGGGACCGATCTGCGTCTCGTGCAGGGAAAGCCCTTCCTCTAAAAGTCTGGGTAACTGCGCGCCGCAGGCCGCGATAAAAGCAATTTTGCCAGTCTTGAGCGCGTTTACAAGGTCCGGGTAGGAGGCGTAGTACACTCCCTGCAGGGAATTGTCCCGGTTTTCCGAAAACGCCTTCCACGTCCTTTCGGCGGCGCTTCCTTCTATCATGCCAAGTAGCCCCCCGGACAATGATGCCCGTTCATCTCCCTTGCGGCAGACGAGCCTTACGCTATCCACATAATAGGGGGAGGAATAGGCGTACTGGGTACTGTCCGTGTTCCAGATCTGGGCAAAAGCCAGATCGATTTCGCCGCTCACCAGCTTGGGCAGCGCCGTATACGCGGTGACGGGCGTTAATTCCAGCGCAACTTCGGGCGGCAGTTCCGGGAAAATGCGCCTTGCCACCTCCTGCGCAATGGCAACTTCCAGCCCTTCTTCGTTCTGTGAAAAGCCGGGTACATCCGTGCGCACGCCTACGCGGAGCACGCCCAGACGCTGGGCGCGCAAAAGTTCCGGAGTATTCAAAAGTTGGCTTGTGGGGCGCAGCAAAATAAGCAACAACGCCACGACGACGACGGGCGCCGCCACAAGGAGAAGGCTCAGTCTGTTTTGCATCAATCCGGCCATATAGCGGACACGCCGCCTGTTACGCCGCTTTTGCATTGTACTCTCCCGCCATCTGTTTCATGCGTTACACGATACCGGCAAAATCCTGCAGACTTTATCGGCAAATTTCCTATAGGTAAGAGTGCGCTTTCACGCACCCCCTCTAAAAACTCCCGTTCAGGGCTTCTGCTTCCCTCGCAATGGCATCCCGCTCCCTATCAGTCGCGGGACTTCGTTGCAACGGCCTGCAAGGCCTGGTACACGAGGGGTAACTCACCGGGAGCCTCATTGGCTTGGTCCTCGCTTGCTCTGCATAAAAAGCACTTTAAGAACCGGCCCTCAGAGAGGCTTCGTTTCGTCCCCGCGTCAGAAGTATTGTATCCCATTTACCTACGTCTGGCAAATGGTGAAACCACAATATTCATGGTACGTTCACAGTTCCCACCGGCCCTCTTGTGTTGCAATGATACGACAAACGTTGTAGAATGTAGTAGTTATACGATATAATAGCGAAGCGTGTGCCAGTTCATACTATTAGGGCGCGCGCCGGGAGGATTCAGCCGTGGCTTTGGCTTTGCAGATGAAGAAGTTTATCAATTCCGAACATGCCGGGGACTACGTATCCATTGTGCTGCCGGGCTTTCCGGATAAAAGCGGCACGGCAACGCCGGAAGAAACAAAGATCCATTACCTGGAGGCAGGCGTCGGAGAGCCGCTGCTGCTTTTGCACACCGTGGGGCAAAGCCTGTATACCTGGCGTAATGCGTTTAACACCCTTTCCGAGCATTACCGGGTCATCGCCATCGATCTTTTAGGCCACGGCTATTCTGGCCGTCCTGTGCAATTTGATTATACCATTGCCGAGCAATCCGACGCGCTTCGGATGTTTATGGACGCAAAAGGCATTGAAAGCGCGCATATCGTCGGCTTCTCCATGGGGGCCATGTACGTTCTGGATTTCGTTGCAAAAAACCCGGAGCGTGTGGGCAAGGTGGTTTTACTTTCGCCAGGCGGCATTACGCCGGAAATGCCTCTTGCGGTGCGTATGCTGCAAAACCCGCTGTTTGGCGGCCTCGCGTGCAGGCTTTATAACCGCAAAACGGTGGAAAAGCTGCTTTCAGAGTGCTTCTTTGACCTGACGAACCTTAACGATGAAATGCTTGATTCCTACTATGTTACAGTTGCCGACTCTTACTCCAGAAAGGCAATCCAGCTTTGCGTGCTCAACTTCGACGAGCAGGAAGTGGAAAAAATGCTTCGGAATGTACAGGCGCCTGTCTTAATCCTCTGGGGCGGAGAAGACAAATGGCACAACCCCAACAGCAGCGAACTGTACCACGCCGTATTGTCAAACGCGCAATTCTCAGTGGTCCGCAACGCGGGGCACCTGCTGCACGAAGAAAAGGCGCAGCGCTTTGTGGATGCCATATTGGAATACATCCCTGCGCCTGTGGATTTATAAAAACGTCAGCCAGGGCATACTCCTTCCTAAGCGCATTGGCAGTAAGCTCTGCGCCAAGAGGAGGACGGTATGGAACTTCTTGATAAGATACAAGCCAACTGGGTGACTTACGCTCTGGATCTCGTTGGCGTATTGCTGATATGGGTCGTGGCGACCATACTGTCGCGGGCCGCCGCCAGGGTCATTACGGCTTCACAGCGCAAGCGGATATCGAAGCTTGCCCCGGAACGCCAACGCAAGGCGGAAACCGCGGCCACCATCACCAAAAGTCTGAGCCGGTACATTATATTCTTTCTTGCCATCGCGGCTACCATCGGCCAGCTTGGGCTGACTTCCGCCATGAGTTCGTTGCTTGCGGCGGCAGGGGTCGGCGGTATCGCACTCGGCATCGGCGCGCAAAGCTTCATCAAGGATGTCGTTGCGGGCCTTTTTTTGATTTTTGAGGATCAGATGGCCGTTGGGGATTATGTCACCGCTGCGGACATCACCGGTACCGTGGAGGAAATTACTCTCCGGACCACCGTGGTACGCGGTTTTCGGGGGGAAATTAACGTGATACCCAACGGCAGCATCGGAGTTTTGACCAACTTCTCCCGGGCGGATTACCTGGCCATGGTGGATGTGGAGATCGACCGGGAGGCGGATATCGCCCGCGCAGAACGCTGCATGCGCGAAGAGGCCGAAGCCTACGCGAAACAAAGCGAAGTCGCGCTGGACGCCCCGCAAGTCTTAGGCGTTACGGCAATCGGCGGCGAAGGAGTCACCATGCGCATGGTACTGCGCGTCAAGCCCATGATGCAGTGGGCGGCGGAACGTGCGCTTAACCGCAGCATCAAGGAACGGTTTGAAAAGGAAGACATCCCGCTCGCCTACCGGCGGCTGGTGGTCAAAGGCGAGACAGGCGTAAGATCGGTGCATGCTTAGGCGGAGGAAGCCATGATCGAACAGTTTGAGCTACTCGACCGCGTACAGATGAAAAAGCCCCACGCCTGCGGCAGCAACGAATGGACCATCATACGCGTGGGCGCGGATATAAAGATCAAGTGCAACCAATGTGGCCGTATCGTAATGATGGACCGCGTTGATTTTATGAAGCGGGGTAAAAAATTGCTCCCGAAAGGACAACAGGAATGAACGCACCGGCAATGAACCGCCGTGATTTTAGGGCGCTGCAGGCTGCGGCGGAGGAACTGCACAGCGCGGACCGAGAGTACCGGCGTGCCGTTAACCTGGATTTTTTGGTGTACGTGCTAACGGTTGTGCTCATAGCACTCTCCCTACGCGCGTTTATCGGGGAACCTGTCCGGGTGGATGGGCCGTCCATGCTGCCTGCGCTGCATGATACCGAATATATGCTTGCCGAAAAGGTTTCCTACTACTTTAATCCGCCCGAACGCGGGGATATTGTGATCGTATTCTATCCCGGCTTTACGGTAAGCTGCGTCAAGCGAGTCATCGCTCTTCCCGGAGAGCGTATCTCCATATATGACGGCAAGGTGTTTATCAACGGCGAAGAACTTGACGAGAGCGAGTATTGGAACGATTATATCGAAGGCAACATGGCGGAACTCACCGTTCCGGAGAACACCATATTCGTCATGGGGGACAACCGCAACATCAGTGGGGACAGCCGCATGCGGGAAGTCGGCCCCATCCCGTATGAAAAAGTATTGGGTAAGGTCAGGCTGGTAATGTGGCCGTTCGATTCGTTCCGCGTTATCACGCACGGCGATTATTAACGGCGTATTAAAAGGAGACTTTCCATGAGTCCGCAGCATGTGAACGCGCGTACGCGCAGGGCTTTGCGCCGAGCAGCCGAGGAACTGCACGCAAAGGACAAGCACTACCGCCGCGCCACGAATGCGGACTTTGTGATATACCTTCTTATCGTCGTGCTCGTTGCGCTCTCTGTGCGCATGTTTGTAGGCGAGCCCGTACGGATAGAGGGGGATTCCATGTACCCCACCCTTCATGACGGGGAGCGCATCGTGGTGGAAAAGCTGACGTACTACGCGCAGGAACCAGCGCGGGGGGATATCGTCGTCTGCTTTTATCCAGGGCATGTCATCAGCCGCGTTAAGCGCGTTGTGGGTCTGCCGGGGGAACGCGTTGCCATAAAAAACGGAGCCGTGTATATTGACGGCGGGCAGCTTGACGAGCGCGCGTACTGGTACGATATCATATATGGGGACATGGAGGAGTTGATTGTGCCGGAGGGTTCGGTGTTCGTTATGGGCGATAACCGCAACCACAGCACAGACAGCAGGGAGCCAAGCGTTGGGTGCATCCCGCATGAAAAGATACTTGGCCGTGCCGTCCTTGTGTTCTGGCCTCCGGACGCCGCCCGCACGGTTCGCCATTTAACGCATTCATGATCCCTTTTGCGTCAAGGTAAACACGCTTATGGTCATATGGTTTACCATAATCGTAGCGGATCCCCGGTTTCTTACGGCAAATTTCGCCGCAATAGCTAAAAAAGGAGCATGCTTATGCAACTAAGCCGCGCCGTGCACAAAAAAGCGGAATACGCCCGTCACAGCTTTTTTGCGTGGCTTTTTGTGCTTCTTGAGGTTGCCGCGGCGCTTGTGGTTGTGTTCGTGCTTGTGCTGTTTCCGGTGCGGGTCAGCGGCAGTTCCATGGCCCCCACGCTGCAGCAGGGGGAAGTCCTGCTGATTGACCGTCTGACGTTGTTTTTGCGCTCGCCGCGGCGCGGCGACCTTGTGATATTTGAAAACCCGTCTACCGGGGAGGAATTGATCAAGCGCGTCATCGCCCTGCCGGGTGAAACGGTGGAGATCGTAAACGGCACAGTCTATATCGACGGGCGGATGCTCGACGAATCTTCCTATTCCCCTTCCGCCGCGAAGGGGTTTGAGGCGGCCGTTGTGCCGGAGGAGACTGTTTTCGTATTGGGGGACGACCGTGCAGGGAGCCTCGATAGCCGCGATCCGGCATTGGGCTGCGTACCGCTCAACCTGCTCGACGGTAAAGTCCGCGTCCGCGTTTCTCCGCTGAATCGCGCCGCGCTGTTTGCATAAGCTATACAAATGAAAACTGCGGTGGTATGCGCGAAAACGTGGTATACTAAACAAAGCTGAATTTTTAAACAGGAATTTTATGCCAATGCCTATGGCTTAACCAGGAGGAACGTATGCAAAAGCCCACATTTTATATCACCACCCCCATTTATTACCCCAGCGATAAGCTTCATATCGGCCACGCGTACAGCACCGTCGCGGCGGACGCCATCGCCCGCTACAAGCGCCAGACGGGGTACGACGTATATTTTCTCACAGGCTCGGACGAGCACGGCCAGAAGATTGAACGGAAGGCTGCCCAGAACGGTGTAACGCCCAAGAAATATGTGGATAAGATCGTAGCTTCCTTTCAGGCGCTATGGAAGCTTCTTGATATCTCCAACGACGGATTTATCCGTACCACGGACGACTACCACGAAAAAAGCGTGCAGAAGATATTCAAAAAGCTGTACGAGCAGGGCGATATCTACAAATCCGCCTACACCGGGCATTACTGTACGCCATGCGAAAGCTTCTGGCTGGAGCGGCAGTTAAAAGAAGGCCGCTGCCCGGACTGCGGTGGCCCTGTGGAAATGGTGGAAGAGGAAAGCTACTTCTTCCGTATGAGCAAGTATGCGGACCGGCTTATTGAGCACATCAGGACACATCCGGAGTTCATACAGCCGCCCTCGCGCACAAACGAGATGCTGCAGAACTTCCTGCTGCCGGGTCTGGAGGATCTGTGCGTAAGCCGCACCAGCTTCAAGTGGGGCATTCCAGTGGATTTTGATGAAAAGCACGTGGTATACGTGTGGCTGGACGCTCTTTCCAACTACGTTACAAAGCTAGGCTTTTATTCGGAGGACGACAGCCTCTACAAAAAATTCTGGCCCTGCGATGTGCACCTGGTGGGCAAGGAGATCGTGCGTTTCCATACCATCATATGGCCCATTATGCTGATGGCGTTAGGCGAACCGCTGCCCAAGCAGGTGTTCGGCCACGGCTGGTTGGTACTCGACGGCGGAAAGATGAGCAAAAGTAAGGGCAACGTTGTTGATCCCGTCAAGCTGTGCGACAGATATGGCGTAGATGCTTTGCGCTACTTCCTGCTGCGCGAGGTGCCCTTCGGCTCGGACGGCGTGTTCTCCAACGAGGCGCTCATCAACCGCATCAACAGCGATCTTGCGAATGATCTCGGGAACCTATTGTCCCGTACCGTCGCCATGATCGGCAAATACTTCGATGAAATCGTCCCCGCGCCCACAGCCCGCGTTCCGGAGCAGGACGACGCGCTAATAGCCCTTGCGGAGGCGTTACCCGCCGCAGTGGACGCACAGATGAAGGACCTGAAGTTGCCCGAGGCTTTAGCGGAAATCTGGAAGCTCGTTTCGGCCAGCAACAAATACATAGACGTGACCGCCCCCTGGATACTCGCCAAGGACGAAGCACAAAAAGCGCGTCTGGGTACGGTGCTTTATAACTTAGCGGAAAGCCTCCGCTATATTGCGGTGCTCGTGCAGCCGTTCCTGACCGCAACACCCAAAGAGATGTTCAAGCAGTTGGGCATTGTAGGCGAAGAGCTGACCTTCATGGACAGCCTGAAGAAGTTCGGCGAATTAAAGCCCGGCACCCGCGTGCAGAAGGGCGAGGCGCTCTTCCCCCGCATCGACGTTAAAAAAGAGCTCGCGGAGCTGGAAGCGGAAACGCTGGCCGCCCAAGCTGCAGCCGCCGCTAAGAACGCGGCGGACGCAAAGCCGGAAGAGAAAAAAGCCATGCCCGCGCCCGCGGAAAATCACGTGGAGGAAGGCCCGCTGCCCGAGATAGACTACGAGGATTTCGCGAAACTGGACCTGCGCCTTGCAAAGGTTCTTGCCTGCGAGGAAATCAAGCGCAGCAAGAAGCTTCTTAAACTCACCCTCAAAGTGGGCGAAGAAGAACGCACGGTGGTTTCCGGCATCAAGACCTGGTACCAGCCGGATGATCTTATCGGCAAGACGGTGGTGCTTGTCGCCAACCTCAAACCCATTACGCTGGCGGGCGTTGAAAGCCGGGGTATGATACTCTGCGCTTCGGATGCGGATGACGTCAACCTTTCCGCGCTGACCACGATGGCGGATATGGAAGACGGCTTGAAAGTGCGATAATCTTCTCTTCTTTCCACGAAAGAAACAGCAGAAGAAAGCGTAACT
>JAEYSE010000082.1 GCA_023435025.1 Bacillota bacterium | reverse complement strand
GCCCGGAAGAGCTGACCATGCCTTCCTACGTCAAGCAGGCGCTCCATAGGGCCAACGTCCCCTTTACGGAAACAACGGACCTTGAAGGCGCGATGCCCATGCTTGACATCCTCTACATGTCCCGCGTGCAGCGCGAGCGGTTCATCAGCGAGGAGGAATACCTGCGCTTAAAGGACTTCTTCATACTGACCGCGGATAAAATGGCGCTCGCCAAGCAGGATATGATCGTGATGCATCCGCTGCCGCGCGTGAACGAGATCGCCACCGAAGTGGACCAAGACCCCCGGGCGGTGTACTTTGAACAGGTGAAGTTCGGCATGTATGTGCGCATGGCGCTTATCATGAAGCTGCTGGGCTCGGCAGAACCAATGGAGCTGTAAGGCGGAAGGAGGAAATGCTATGATCAACGTATCCAAACTCAAAGAAGGCATCGTAATAGACCATATCCGCGCTGGACACGGGTATAAGATTTTTCAGCAGCTTGGCCTGGACAAGCTCGACGACGTGGTTGTGCTGATGCGCAATGTGAACAGCACCAAAATGGGCCGGAAGGATCTCATAAAAATTGAAACCAATCTCGAGCTCAACCTGGACGTGCTGGGGCTCATTGACCCAAACGTTACCATCTCCTATGTCAAGGAGGGAGAGCGGGTGAATAAAATCAAGCTTTCGCCGCCCGAACAGGTAAGGGGCATACTTGCCTGCAAGAACCCCCGCTGCATCACCAACCAGGAACACATTATAAATACCACGTTCCACCTGGTAGACGCGGAAAAGAACGAATACGCCTGTGAATACTGCGACGCACGGGCGCGCCTGTAAGGAGTGAAGAGGGATGATCGTCCGCTACCATAACGCAAGGCTGATTGACGCGATGGGAGACCGTTTCGGCGACCTTTATGTGGAGGACGGCCTCATCCGGTATTGCGGGGAAACGGGCCACCAGTATAGCGACAAGACGGTGGATGTAAAAGGCAACGCGATATTGCCCGCTTTTATCGACCTGCACTGCCACCTTCGCGACCCCGGCTACCCGCAGAAGGAAGACATGGAAACCGGCATGCGCGCGGCGCTCAAAGGCGGATATGCGCTGCTGTGCGCCATGGCAAACACCAACCCCGTCATCAGCACGCCCGAACTGGTTGAGCAAAACCATGAAAAAGCGCGGCGGCTGAAGCTGTGCAGGCTTATTCAGGCGGCGTCCGCGGGCGAAAACCTGGATGATACGACCCCGACCGACCGTGCAGCATTATCCAATGTGACAAATATGCTGACGAACGACGGCAGGACGATATTTTCGGACGAGTTCATGCGGCAACTGCTGCTTGACTCTAAACGGTATGGTTTTTTGATCAGCACGCATTGCCAGCCGGAGCGGAAGATTGTAGCGCGGGATATCGCGCTGTTACGTACAACGGGCGGAAACCTGCACATCGGCCATATCAGCCGCGCGGAGACTGTGGAAATGGTGCGTAAGGCTAAGGCGGAAGGGCTTATGCTGACCTGCGAGGTCACGCCGCACCATCTTTTTGGCTATGATCACGAATACAAGGTTAACCCGCCGCTCCGCACAAAGGCCGACGTGGAGGCGCTGATCGGCGGTATCAAAGACGGAACGGTGGACTGCCTTTCTACCGACCACGCGCCGCACACGGAGGAAGATAAGCAAAACGGCATGGCGGGCATCTCGAACATCGAATACGCAATCGGAATATACCTTTCGGTGTTCCATGAACATAACATCCCGCTCACACGGCTTGCGGAATTAACCTCCTACACCCCGGCGGGCCGGCTGGGGCTAAAGGCCGGGCTTTTAGCCCCGGGGTACCCGGCCGATATTGTGGTGTTGAATACAGATGAAGAGCACGTAATAAAGAAGGATGAGATGATTTCCAAATCCCGCAACACGCCGTTTGAAGGACAAAAGGTACGGGGGCGGGTACTAAAAACCATTGTGGAGGGGGAAACGCGATATGAGTATGGACAGGCTTTTTAAGGATGTGCAGAAAAAAGGGCCGGTCTGCGTGGGGCTGGATACGCAGCTTTCCTTTTTGCCGGAGTATCTGAAAAAGCAGGATCGTTCCGCCGGGGAAAAACTATTTGAATTCAACCGGAAGATCATAGACGCCACATATGAAAGTGCGGGCTGCTTCAAGGTGCAGGTCGCCTGCTATGAGGCGCTGGGGTTAGACGGCATGCGCGCGTTCGCGCATACCGTGCGGTATGCGCGGGGGAAAGGCAGCGTCGTCATTTCCGACGTCAAACGCGGGGACATTTCGTCCACTGCGGCGCAGTACGCGCAGGGACATTTCACCGGAGACTTTGAAACCGACATCATCACCGTAAACGCCTACATGGGCGAGGATGCGGTCTCCCCCTACTATTCTTACCTTGAAACAGGCAAGGGGCTTTTCGTACTGGTGAAGACGTCAAATCCTTCGAGCGGAGATTTTCAGGATCTCACAATCGGCGGCCAAACGCTCTACCAGCGCATGGCGCAGAAGGTTTCCGAATGGGGCAAGGCGTTTATCGGCGAAAGCGGGTTTTCCGCAATCGGTGCGGTGACCGGCCTTACCTACCCGGAGGAATTTGAAACCATACGGCAGCTTTTGCCGCATACGTTCCTGCTCATCCCCGGTTACGGCGCACAGGGCGGCACGGGCAAGGATATCGCCACATTCTTCCGGGACGGCATACGCGGGGTGGTGAATTCCTCCCGTGGGCTCATCACGGCGCATAAGGGCAGGACGGAAGAAAGCGACTTTGATGTACATGTCAACAACGCCGTACTCGCCATGCGGGAGGATATCTTGAAATGGCTGTAATCCTGGAAAACCTTTGTATCGCGGATCAGATTTTCCGCATGCGCCTGTCCGGCGCGCCCATGGGTCAGGCCGGACAGTTTTATATGCTGCGGCAGCCGGATCGTCTCGATCCCTTTTTAAGCAGGCCCATCAGTTTGTTTGACGCGGATGCAAATACAGGCGAGCTTTCGTTTTTATATCAGGTATCCGGGCACGGAACGGAGCTGTTTTCCCGCATGCTGCCGGGGCAGGAAATTGCTGTGCAGGGGCCTTGCGGCAATGGCTTTCCCCTACTCCCCGGAGATGCGGTAGTGATCGGCGGCGGAATAGGTACGGCGCCGCTCTACCTTCTTTTAAAGGAACTCCGCAGAGCCGACCCAAACCGGAAAATTGAAACGTTTCTTGGCTTCCGGGAAGAAGCGTTCCTGGAATGCGACTTTGCTTCGCTTTCGGACAGCATGAAAATCAATATCGGCGGATATGTCACGGCGGATGTGGATTTTACAAAAGCCGCCACCTACTACGCCTGCGGCCCCACACCCATGCTGCGCGCTGCGGCGGAAGCTGCAAAACAGGCGAACGCAACGCTCTATGTTTCGCTGGAGAAACATATGGCCTGCGGGGTTGGCGCGTGCCTGGGATGCACCTGCAAGACAACAAAGGGACAAAAGCGCATCTGCAAGGAAGGGCCTGTGTTCCCATATCAGGAGGTGTACGATGCCATATAATCCACTTTCGACAACGCTGCTTGGCGTAACGCTCAAAAACCCCGTTATCGCAGCTTCGGGCACGTTCGGCTTCGGGCACGAATATGCGGAGCTTTTTGACGTCTCCCGCTTGGGCGGTATCTGCGGGAAAGGGTTGACGCTAAATGGCAGCGCGGGAAACATGGGCCAGCGCGTGATGGAAACGCCATCCGGGCTACTCAACAGCATCGGCTTGGAGAATCCCGGCGTAAAACGCTTTGTCGAAGAGGAAGCGCCATACATGCGCACATTGGGCTGCGCGGTAATCGCAAACCTCGGCGGCCACAGCGAGGAGGACTATTTAGAGGGCGCGGCGCTGTTGAATAATGCGGATATCGACATACTCGAACTCAACATCTCCTGCCCCAACGTAAAGGCGGGCGGCATGGCGTTTGGCATGGACCCAACTTGCGCGGCGAATATCGTAAAACAGGTAAAAGCGGTCACAAAACACCCGCTGCTCGTAAAGCTCTCACCCAACGCGCCGGATATCGTTGCGGTGGCGCTTGCATGCGAGGCGGCAGGCGCTGACGGGTTGAGTCTGGTGAACACTTTCTTGGGCATGGCGATCGACGTGAAGAAAAAGCGGGCTGTATTTCAGAACGTGTACGCCGGGCTTTCCGGGCCCGCGATACAGCCCATTGCGCTTCGGATGGTGCATCAGGTAGCAAAGCGCGTAAAAGTTCCCGTTGTGGGAATGGGCGGCATAGCAACCGCAAACGACGCGCTGTGTTTTTTGATGGCAGGGGCGACCGCCGTTGAGATCGGTTCCATGACGTTTGCTGACCCCAGCGTCATGCCCCATATCATAGACGGGCTTCTGGCCTACTGCGAGGAACAAGGCTTAAAAAACATCAGCGAAATCCGCGGGATCGTATAGGAGGGAATTATGAAAGACAACCTTACCATCATGAAGGAGTGCGAAGCGTTCCTGGAGGGCCATTTCCTGCTTTCTTCGGGCCTGCACAGCGGGCAGTACTGCCAGTGCGCCAAGCTTTTGCGCTTCCCCGACCGAGCGGCGGAGGTGCTCAAAACGGTTGCCGAGCAGGTAAAAGGACTTTCCATCAACAAGGTTTGCGGCCCGGCAATGGGCGGCGTGATCGTTTCTTACGAGGTTGCGCGGCAGCTGGGGGTGGAAAGCATATTCACCGAGCGCAAGGATGGCGAAATGCAGCTTCGGCGCGGTTTTTCCGTGGGCCCGGGGGACAATGTCCTGATTGCGGAGGACGTTATTACCACCGGAAAATCCACAATGGAAACCGTAAAGGCGCTGGAGGATATGGGGGCAAAAGTGGTCGGCGCAGTGTGCGTCGTGGACCGGCGTGCGGAGGACTGCGCGTTCAAGCTCCCCGTATTCGCGGCTTTGGCGCTGGATATCCGGACTTATGAAGCGGAAACATGCCCAATCTGTAGGGAAGGCAAATTGCCGCTCGAAAAACCCGGCAGCCGGGAATTGCCCAAGAAATAATCCAACGCATGATTTAAGGCCGCTCCATTCGGAAGCGGCCTTTATGTTGTGCATCTCATTGCGGTGACAGGATGTAAAGATGCTTGAGCATCTCTTTAAAATCAATCCCCTTTTCCGCTATGACAAAGAACGCGGTACCGTTTACAACCCCAACTCCCGCGGTGCTGCCATCGATTAAATCCACCGAACAATGGAACGTATAATCGCCGAGCACCTTGGTAGTAAAGTATGTTGTATCCTCCATGGTGTAAACGGTGCCGTCCATAAAGCCGTACTCCTGGAACGCATAGATCTTATTCCCGTCTTTTTCATAAATGACGCTAAACATATCTCCAATCGCCCTGAAAGTATGAAACTCAATCGATACCGGCTTGACATACCCTTCATCCAGAACGAGCGGCCAATTGCCGGTGTCTTGGACGTACTCCTCAAAAGTTTCATATGAAAGATCTACCGGCCCAATTCTATTTCCCTCATCCGAGGGTTCGGACTCAAGCGGCGGAGGCGGCGGCGGGGGCACCACGAAAGAAGAGGTGTCCAGTTCCGAGGCGAACGCCAGCTTATTTAAATACGGGTCCAACTGTTTCTCATACGGCATGGAAATATAGAATATGCAATCCTCGGAGAGCCGTACGGAGCCTCCGACGGATGTGCTGTCGTCCTCCACCCTGCAGTGCATGGTCTTGCCATCCAGTACCGTACGCTCATAGCCGTCCGCAAATATCATCTCTTTCGCGTCGTCCGCGTAAAATTGGGAGGTGCTGATATATTCCCCGCTCCCCAGTTCATATGCGATCATCAGCGTGTAGCCCCGGTTCGGGTCGAGTTCGTCGCTGATATTGACGATCTTGTCATATCCGCCGGTCACAAGCACAGGGTCCCTGCCGGTCTTTTTAATGTATTCGTCGATGCTGCCATAAGAATACATTTCAAATCCATCCACGCCGGAAATCTGCATTCCCACGCTTCTTAGCACGTTGGGCGGGGTTTCGATGCTTTCTATGATGACATGCCCTTCCACTTTGCGGGCCACCTTTTCATCATAGGAAGTTGCGAGCGACGCATTTGGGGGATAAAGCGCGATATAACAGGCAAGGACAGCCACGCAGAAGGCCGCGGCCGTCCATTGCAGCGCGCGTTTGCCCGCCCGGCGCGGTAAGGTCGCCCGCCGCTCTTCCGCCGTTTCGCGTTCCAACAGACGCTTCTCTACCCCTTCCCTGATTTCGCGCCGTTTCTGACTCATGAGCTCTTCCGCGTTTTTTGCCGCTTTCAACTCAGCAGGCGACGCCCACAAAATAGGATCGCCAAACAGACCCTGCTCCAGCTCCTTCAGGACCTCCGGTGATTTCAGCAGCTTTTCAAGTTCGCGTTGCGTCATGGCCCCTGTTTTTCACCTCTTACCAAATAAGATGCAACCAACGCCAAATAGTCGCATTTCTCCTTACGGCCACAATAATTCTTTTTCCAGCACGCGCCTGAGTTTTTTGCACACCCGGCTCAGGCGGGACTTTACTTTGGGCAACGTAAAGCCCGTTACTTCCGCAATCATATTTAACTTCATATCCTCATGAAACCTTAGATATATAATAAGCCGATCTACCTCGTCCAAATCCTGCAACGCGCAAATTAAGCGCGCCGTTTCCTCAGAACGGAGTATGGATTGCTCCACGCTCTCTACTGAGGCGACGGGCAGATGGGAGAGGAGCATCGGCTCGGTTAACACTTCTTTTGAACGGTTGTTTTTTCTAAGATAAGTATAACATTCGTTTTTCGCGATACGCAAAATCCACGGCTTAAGCATGGATTTGTCTTTCAGCTGATCGTAATGCCGTAGGGCTAGCACAATGGTATCCTGCAAGATATCAAGCGCATCCTCTCGGTTACGCACAAGCGATAAAATCAACCCGTAAACCAAGCCTTGCATGGGTTCGAACGCTTCATAAAGATGTCCCTTCTCAGCGTCTGTCATAGCGTCCCCAGGCAGAATGAATTCTTAAGGATAATTATTCCATTTTATAAGGATAACGTAAAAAACAGAAGTGGTCAACCCGGACACAAGAATGCTAAGAAACAGCAAATGGCCTTCCGGAACGTTGGGGAAGGCCATTTGCATGAAAATGATCCGCGTTATTTAAAAAGGTTTGAGAAAAAGTTGCCTACGGCGGTAACTACGTTTTTCACGCCATCCCATAGCTTGGTGACGGTCTGCTGCGCCTTATTAGCACCTTCCAGCGTCTTTTTCAAGGACTCTACTTTTTGCGCAAGCTCTTTCGAATCAAGCCCTTCCATGGAGCGGCACAGGTCCAGAAGCTGGTTCACCTGAGAATCCGTCAGGGAGATGTTGAGATTTTTCGCGATGGTTTTAATCTCATTGCGCACCTCATCGTCGGACATGGTCTTGGTCTGCTCTAAAACAAGCTTGAGCTGATTGACAAGCTCCGTTGCGTCCACATTTCCGATCATTTCCGCGAGATTACCGGTCACCACAATTTCTTCAATTGCCACGGATTTTGCGCTCAAATCCAGCTTAACCCCGGTGATGTCCTCGTAGGATTTATAGAGCCCCGTCAGCGCGGCGGTACCGGACACTTCAAAGGGCGCGGTAATGCGCACCTCAGCGTCGGTAATGCCCGCGGTGGTCAGAGCGTTCATATACATTTCCTTGGAGCACCAGTTGATGTTGTTGGTGGTGACCTTGAGGCCCTCGCCTTCAGGGAGCGTCTTGATGTATACGCTCGAAAGGGCTACGTTGCCGATTTTACCGTCGGAAACCAGACCTTCCAGATATTCGCGCTCCTCCTCATTGGTAACGGTAAGCTCCGTAACGCTGCCCGGCTTCACGCCAAGGTCTTTGTATACCTGCGCGCGTTGCGCCTCGTCCAGGTTCGCGCCGAGAGTCACGCGCTCCAGCCCCGCATCCAATGCCAGCGCGGACATTGCCGCCATGAGCGAAAGCGTCAGTATAAGCACCCATACAAGCAGTCTTTTTTTCATATTTGTATCCTCCGTTCCCATCGGTTACAGCGCACCTACTATCGGATACGCTTTGCATATGATACCACAGGATACAGTGGAAGAATAAAAAGTTTTTTTGAATTTTTACTTAACGAAAAGCAATTGCCATACATTACAATCCGTATTCATCCTCATACCCTGCGCAGCTTCCGACAGAATCAAACAATGCCCGTCCTCTTTGATACAGGCGGTACCGGACGCGCGCGCATGCACTTTCCTTTATCATACGGGCCATACTGCCATTTTTAACGGCATACAGCGGCCTGGGATTTTCCTGCAGCACCTCCGCCTGCAGCAGATATTCCCCTTGCCGCACGCAAAACAGGCGCTTTTCCATCCGTTCCACCTTTGCCCCAAGGTAGGTGGCAATGCGCAGTTCCCTACCCTCCATATATACGAAGCCGATGATTCCTGTAAATACCTTCCCGAGATACGGAATATCCGCTAGGCTGAGCATGATAGAAATGCCCCCCTCCAGCGCGCATTGTGTCCAAATATAACGCTGCGGAAACGAGCTGCCCCTGTCTCCCTCCACATATCCAAATGCGTTTTCAAAAAGAAATTCCTCTCCATTGACGGTAAGGCTTCCCCATACCGTATGGGCCATGCTCAGTACGCTGTGCCTGCACTGCATATTGGGAAGATACCGGAACGGGCCCATCATATCGTACTTGGGTCGTGTGAACGTGCCGTAAATGAGTTCCCCTTTTGCCTGCAGCCGGTCCGTCCGGATATTGACGATAACGCCCTCCTCCGAGAACCGGCTACCGCCTACCGTTATGCTCAGGCTTTCCTCCTGGGCATGGAACGCCTCAATGGGATATGTGACCCGATCGGAAAACGTATTGGTGATCACCTGGATGGAAGCGAAACGTCCTCCCGAAGCGTCAATATGCATGGCGGGGATAAACGCCACTGCCTCCCCTCCCGCCTGTTGGCGGAAGTACCACCCCTCAAAGTACTCTTTCTTCCGTTTCCCGCCGAAATAGCTACGCACGCGACGCATCCTCCTGCGCGGGTCCGTTTATCTGTTCCCCCGTATGGGTAAAGCGGGACCCGTGGCAGGGGCAGTCCCAGCTGGTTTCGTCGGGATTAAATGTCAACTCGCAGCCCAAATGAGGGCACCGGGTATGTATTGCAAAGCATTCGCCCTTCTCGTTTTTGTATACGCCAAACTTCTCCCCTTCTACTTCCACAACCCCGCCGTGGGAGATGGGTAGCTCTTCAAGCGTCTTCCCGGGTATATGGAACAATTGCTTGGTGAGCCCCTTTACGGCCTGCCCGCCATCCTTTAAAAACTCCGGCACAGCGGCTGCCGGCACATACCGATCCGGAGAAAAGATTCCGAATGCGTCATCCTGTTTATTTGCAATTGCGTCCGCAATCAGAGTAGCCGCCACCATCGACGTGGTCATGCCCCATTTCTTAAAGCCCGTGGCGACATACCAATCCGGCGTATCGTGCGAAAACCTGCCGATATACGGCACGCCGTCGTGTGTCATGCAATCCTGAGCGGACCAGCAGGCGACCTCCTGGCTGTATGGGAAATACTTCTTTGCAGCCGTTCGCAGCAGTTCATACTTACCGCCCTTTTTATTATCCCCTGTGCGGTGCCCACCGCCACCCAGCAGGAGAAGGTCTTCATAATTGCGAAAGGATAGCGCGTCCTGGTCCATACTGATGTATGTGGCGCCTAGCTTCATTGCACCGCTGAGCGCAATCACATAAGAACGCTCCTGATGCATGCGCAGGAAGTAATAGCCCGGTACATTAATGAAGGGATAGTGGCAGGCAAATATGATTTTCTTTGCGCGCACAGAATGATTCTGCGTTTTCAATACGTTCCCTTCCACGGTTAGAACCTTCGTATGCTCATATATTGTAAGGTCCGGTATCAGCGCGTTTAAAAACTTGATGGGATGGAACTGCGCCTGGTTATCAAAACGGACCGCCCCCGCCACGGGAAAGGGCAGGCCCGTCTCTGTTGTATAGCTTGCTGGAATTCCAAGCTCGCTGGCTGCCGCAGCTTCCTTTTCCAACGGATCTTTCTCTTCCGTGGAATACAAAAATGCGGGTAAACGCTCAAAATTACAGTCTATACCCAGGTTCTCGATCAGATCTGCGTACGATTCGATGGCGCTTTGGTTTGCGTGGGCATATTGCATTGCCCCTTCCTTTCCAAAACGCGACATCAGCTTATCATACAACAAATCATGCTGGGACGTTACTTTTGCGGTAGTCAGCCCCGTCTGGCCGGAGAATACCGTATTCATTTCCAATACAATGGAGTTTATCCCCCGCTGTTTGAGTAAATATGAAGTTAGTATCCCAGCAATGCCGCCGCCTATGATGGCGACCTCCGTCTCTACATCCTGTGTCAGGGTATGTTGCTTAGGCCGCACAATGGCGTCCTTCCATATCGAATTCAAATGCATAAGCGCACCTCCCGCTTCCATTTTTCCCATACACGGCAACGGTTATCCTAACGAGGCGGTTAGAATATTGTGCGACAAACAGGAATTACATCTTGTTAAAGTGGTGTTTTTTTCACAAAGCTGTGCTATAATCATGTAGGCGTTGGCCCGGATACGAAAAAGAGGACATCGGTTTGAAAAAGAAAGACTTTATTCTTATAGGTATTGTGCTGCTTGCGGCCCTTGCATTGTTTCTCGGAACATGGCTGCCCAAAGTGACAGCAAACAAAGACGAGATTGTTATTTACATCGGCAGCGAGGTATATAAGCGTGTGCCCCTTGGCAAGGAACAAACCATCGTGGTCGATCAGGGTGGCGGCAAGGTAAATGAACTCTATATCTCCGAGGATGGCGCTGTGATGCACTCCGCCACCTGTGACAACCAGGATTGTATCAAGCAGGGTGAAGTAACATTGGGGAACTATCAGTCACGCGTTCTTGGAAGCTGGATCATATGTCTGCCCAACCAGGTATCCGTGGAGCTTGTTGCGGGGGAAGAACAATGAACGCAAAAGCCATTACCCGCTTTGGTATGCTAACAGCGGTCGCGCTCGTGCTCGGTTGGGTCGAACGTTTTATCCCAATTGCAGCAACCGCACCCGGCATTAAGCTTGGGCTTGCGAACACCGTGCTGCTCTACGCGATTTACCTGATGGACATAAAAGGCACAGCACTTTTGATGGTCATGAAGGTGCTCTTATCCGGATTTTTGTTCGCGGGGCTTTCGGGCATGCTCTACAGCTTTTCGGGCGGGGTTTTAAGCCTCGCTGTTATGTTGCTTCTAAGCCGTATCAAAGGTCTGAGCATTATTGGCGTGAGCATAGCGGGCGGTGTAAGCCACAATGTTGGGCAAATCCTGGCCGCATGCCTGGTGGTGCAGTCCCGTGCCATGCTTGGGTACCTGCCCATACTGTTGATTGCGGGAACCCTGACGGGGCTTTTAACCGGTATTGCCGCAAAATCCGCCATCAAGGGCATTGAAGCGTACGACATTAATAAGGCAAAAAAAAAGCCCGAAAATAAGCTTTCACCCGAAACCAAGCTTGCCCCCGGCGAAACACAACCGTAAAGTCCTGTATGGGGCGTTGGCCGGGAAAAACTTTTAATATTACGAGCAATTACCGAAGGGAGAACACGCATGAAAAAACGCATACCGGCATGGCTGGTACTGGTGGTCATCGCCATCGTTGCGGGAGGGCTTTTGGTCCTCATCAATTCGTTTACCGACGCAAAGGCATTGGATCAGGCAAAAGCCGCGCAGAAAGCCAGCTTGCTTAAAGTATTCCCCGAAGCAAAGGGCTTTACAGAGCTTCCTCTCACGGAAGGCGCCGAAGTCGCCCGCTGCTATGCCGCGGCTGCGGATAACAAGACCATAGGCCACGTGGCCGAAATTACGGTCACCGGCTACGGCGGACCGATCGACATTTCCGTGGGCGTGGACATGGAAGGCAACCTTACCGGCGTTTCCGTTGGAGGCAAAAAGTTCAACGAAACCCCCGGCCTTGGCGAAAACGTGCTCTATCCCGCGTTTACCAATCAGTTTGCGGGCCTTGCCGCTCCCGTCGCGCTCAATGAAGGCGTGAATGTCATCACCGGCGCTACCATCAGCTCCAGCGCGGTGGTTTCCGGCGTAAACAAGGCGGCGGCCTATGTCATAGAAGAAGTCCTTGGCCTCGGCGAAGAAGAGGAAGGTCCCGAAGACCTTGTGTTCGGCGGCATACTCCCCGGCGCCACCACCAAGCAGGAAGAAACCGCTCCCGAAGGCGTGGATGCACTCTTTAGTTCCGACGCGGGCTGCGTGGTGTTCGTGTCCAAGGAAGGATACGGCGGCAAGATCCAGGTGCAGGTCGGCGTTGCGCACAGCGGCGCGATTGCGGGCGTAGCCATTACCGAGGAAGGCTTTGCTGAAACCACAGGCCTCGGCACCCGCGTGATGGATAAGGAATTCCTCAACCAGTTCAAGGGGCTTACCGGCGACGTGAAGGCGGGCGAAAACGCGGATGTAATTTCCAGCGCTACCGTGAGCTCCGAAGCCGTGATCAAGGCGGTAAACGACGCGCTCCAGGCCGCGCAGCCCTACCTTGACCCGAGCAAGGCGACTGCCGTTGCCTCCCCCGAAGCGAAGCTCCTGCCCGGCGCTACCAACGTAGCGGAAGCGGCTGCTCCCGAAGGTGCTGATGCGCTGTGGACCGCAGACCAGGGCGTGATTATAGAGACCAGCGCCGAAGGTTACGGCGGACCGATCTCAGTAAAGGTTGGAGTGCTGGCCGACGGCACCATTGGCGGCATCCAGGTGCTTGAAGAAGGTTTTGCGGAAACTCCGGGCCTGGGCGAGCGCGTGCTGACCGACGAAGCCTTCCAGGCGCAGTTTGCGGGAAAGACCGCACCGGTTACTGCGGATACGCTTTCGGGCGCCACTGTCAGCTCCGAAGCCGTAATTAAGGCGGTAAACAAGGCGCTGGAAATAGCAGCGGGGTTGTAAACAAAACATTATAACAAAAACGCCACGGGGAAACCCCCGTGGCGTTTTAATATGGCTACAGATTTGATGCTTTACAACCAGAACCAGATACCGGCCCGGATACGGCACCCGCGGCTATTGCCAGGCCATCTGGGGCAGGAACGCCTGCTGCATCCGCCCCTATGCCAACCGTCTCTTGACACAGGGATCACCTCCTTATGACAGGGATATCCCATACTATTACAAAACATACCGGATGTTTCCGTATGGGTATATGCCTGTCACAATGGAGGAACCTTATATGGATTTCAAGAAAGTATTCAGCTTCACCGGCGCTTTCATGCCGTAGTCCCGGATGGGGAGGACGTAGCCCTTATCATTGATTTCAAATACCGATTTGTACAGCCGGTCGGCAAGCAGAAGCGTCGTTTTGCCGTTTTCCGTAGCCACATGTTTGACGCAGACGACATAGCTTCTCCCCTCTATCATCACGCCCGGCCAGAGGTCTGAAAGCTTGAGGGTGATACGCTCAATGCCGCGCACCGTATTCTCCACATCCAGCGCGTAAGAGCCATTCACCGAATGCCCCTTCCACGAAGGCGTGCGCGTAACGGTGGTGATATAAATGCTGTCCGCCCGTTCTTTAATGGTTTTTAGGTTGATATCTTCGGTTTGCGGCGCGGCAATAATCGTTCCATCTGGCGCAGTGATCCCATGCCGCGCGTCAAAATAGCCGCCAAAATCCCCCGCGGTCGCATAGGTTTTTTGCAGCTTCTCATTCACCGCTTTGTCGGAGCCACAATAAAGGGCGATCGCCTTGCCTTCCGGATGAACATAGTATGTCGCCGGGAACAGGGTATCCACATACACGGTCTTGCCGCCATAGACAAGCGTATTGCTCTTGATCATGGCATTCGCCTTTAACATATCTTTCTCTGTTTCAAAGCGGTACAGCGTAAGGCTTTCGCCTTTTCTGTTGAGTACGGCGCGGGTCTTTGTTACCTTGGGCGCTGAAGCGAATACGAAACGAGTCTGTGTGGTCTCCATGCTGCGAAGCTTGGGGAAGGTATGCTTTAACCAGCTTTCGTTTCTGGAAGCGGCGTCCGGCTCTCCGATTGGTAAAGTATCCCTTTCTGCTTCTATAACTTTGACCTTATCCCCATACTTTTTAAAATACGCTCTAGCTGCTTCTTTGCCGCCGTAATACACCTCTACCATGACGGCATTTTCTGTCTCATAGTCCCCCACCCATCGGCTCAGCAGCTCAAAGCTGCCATCGGAATCGACTTTATCAGCAATGGCCGTAAGCTCATTGTGGGAGTATTTCGCGCTTTTAAACAGAATCACCTCAGGCTTTGTTACAAGCGAGCGTATCTCATTTTTGCGCGCCGTGGTAGCCCCGCGTACCAGTACCACGGCTGCTTTGTAGTTGTCCGTAATATACAGCCCCGCTACGTCGTCGGGGTATTGCCCTCCCGGTTGGTCAATCCCCCAAACCGCCATCAGCTCATGCAGCGTATCGCTTGCAGGTCCTTTTAGGCGCGCTCGTTCCTCAATGCTTGGCGCGGCAAGGGACGGGATGGCTGCAAAAATTAAAACCATGCAGAGGAATATGGATAGTAAACACTTTTTCATTGTATGACCCTCACTTTCACGTTCAGGTATCTATAGCCCTTTCAAGAACTTCTCCAGCTTCACCGGCGCTTTCATGCCGTATTCGCGGATGGGCAGTACATAGCCGCGGTCGTCTATTTCAAATGTGGAATGGTTGACCCAGTCCGCGTATATCAGCCGCGTTCCGCCTTCCGGCGTTTCCATATGCTTGATATACAGGACATATGTCCTTCCGGCATGCATCACCCCCGGCCAGTCCTCCAACCGGAACGATTTGCGCGATATGCCGCGTATGTTCTTTGTTACCTCCAATTCGTATACGCCTTCCACAGACTCCCCAACCCATTTGGGCGTCTGCTTCACCTTGGCAATATAGATGCTGTCTGCTTTCTTAAGCAAAGCCTTGAGGGTAGCGGGAGCTGCTTCGTCCTTAGGGGGCGATACGATCACGGTGTTAGCCCCCTCCGGCATGGCAGCCTCGCTGCGCCTGTCAAAATACCCGCCGTAGCCGCCCGCGACCTGGAAGGTTTCTTTCAGTTTCTTGTCCACCGTTGTATCCGCCCCGCAGTATAGCGCGATAACCCTTCCGTCCACATAGTAGGTTGCGGGGAACAGCGTATCCACATATACCGTCTTTCCACCGTAGACAAGGGTATTGCCCTTGATCATCGCCAGGCACTTTTGTACATCCTTATTCGTTTTAAAGCGATAGAGCGTAAGGGATTCACCCGTTTTATTGAGCACGGCCCGTGTCTTTACAACTTCCGGAGCGGAAGCAAATACAAAGCGGGTCTGAGTTGTTTCCAAACTGCGTAGCTTGGGGAAATTGGAACTGAGCCATTTTTCGCTTCTTGTCATCCATTCCCCGGTCGCAAACAGGGTAACGGCGTCATCGTCTTCTTCCACAACACAGCCGGTGATCGCCTGCCCTGTCAGTGGCAGGCTAAAGCAAAGAAGCAGGGCGCAAAGCGCCAGGAGAAGTATCCGTCTTGCCATATTTGTTTCCCTCCTTTATAGTCCCTTGATAAATGCGGTCTGCGTTACGGGCTTTGTCATGCCGTATTCGCGGATGGGCAGCACATAGCCCTTATCGTTCAATTCGAATGCGCTGAAATAGACGTTATCCGTCAATGCAAGCGCTTTCTTGCCGCTTGAAAGCGGCTGTTCCTTCAAAAACACAATGTAGCTTCTGCCTTTTTCCATTACTCCGGGCATGGCGGTGACGGTGATCATACCCTTCAGCTTGCCGCGGATGCTTTCGCGCAGCTCAAGCGTATACGCGCCTTCCTTTGTGCCTGCGGGCACGCTTTTCACAATACCCCGTATGACCGCAGAGGAAAGCTTTGCAAGAGTTTTGGGCCTATCCGGCGTATTTCCATCCGGATCGACAGGGGATATGCCGTCTTTATAGATCGCGCTGTTGCGCCGGGCAAAAAAGCCGCCGAACCCGCCTGCCGAGAAGAAGTTCCGCTTCTCCAGGCTGCCGAATATGCGCTGTGTAGACCCGCAATAGAGGGCAAGCATATTGCTCTTTTCGTTGTAGAAATAGGTGGAGGCGAACTCCGTATCCACATACACCACATTGCCGCCGTAGACAAGGGAGATTCCCCGCACCATGGCCTTGCACTTTTCGTAATCCTTCTTGTTTGCAAAGCGGTACAGCGTGAGGCTTTCGCCAAGCTTATTCAATACGGCGCGGGTTTTCGTGACCTTGGGTGCGCCGGAGAACACAAAGCAGGTATCCGTGGTGGTGATTTCCTTGGCGTCGGGGAATACTTCCCTGATCCATGCCTCGTTGGTGACCTCTATCGCGCCATATTCATCCAGCTTCGGAACAAAGTCAGAGCCAACCACCTTGACCTTATCCCCGTATTTTTTGAAATGTTTGCGCGCCGCGGCTTCCCCGCCATAGTAGACTTTTACTTCAACAAAGCCCTTCACCTCATTGATGCCGTACGTCGTCCACTCGATGCCGTTGAGGTCGAGCTGCTCGAAAACGGCATGAAGTTCCTTGTAGGAATATTTCCCCTTTTCAAACACCAGAAGATCGGGCTTGGAGACAAGCGCCCTAATTTCGTTCTTGCGCTTTTCAGTGATTTTCAGCAGCATAACACACGCTTTGTTTTCCTTGGTGATATAAAGCGCCGCCACATCATCGGGATAGTATTCCGCTGGTTCGGCAGTAACCGGCAGCCCTTTTTCGTTACGCCAGGCTGTTTCCAATTCCCCAATTATCTTCCCCGCTAATGTGTTCAGCTCGATTTCTTTTGGAGAGATCGCAGCCATGGCGCCCACCGGAAATGCTGCGAAAAGAACTAGCGCGCAAAGAATTGCAGAGAGAACTCGCTTATACATAAAAAGCCTCCTTCTTCCGTTACAGTAGTGACGAAAGAAGGAGGCTTTTTGTTGCAGAATTAGGACTATTTTCCTAAATTATCTATGATCTTCATGACATCCTCCGGCATAAGACCATTGAATTCGCACTCTATATACGAATACTCCCCTGTGCGCAAGTACCACATTTCCCGGTAAACGGAACTGTTTTTTTCCGTAAGGCGCAGCAGCACGCCTGTTCCGATTGGCATTGTTTCGGGGCTGACGCCCTCCGGAAGGCCGTTCGCCCTTTCGTCGAACAATTCCCGGATATGATCCCAACCAACCTCATTTACTACAAAAAAGTGGCTGTCATCCGACGATGCTACTGACCAATATCCTCCTGGCACATCCTGCACAAAGCGCTGATCAAGCAGTACATCGGGCAGCCAGCCGGGCAGCAGGTCCTTGATACTGTCCACTTCCGACAGATGCCTGAACTCCTGCATCTCTACGAATGCGACGTCCGGCGTTCCGGGGTCCGTCTTTGGCGGATCCACCACGATAACATCCGGTGCTTCAGCGTCGCCCGGCGGGTCGACCACCGTAGAGTCCGGAATGGATTCAGCAGGCGCGGGCGTAGAGTCCGTTTTCGGCGGGTCTACAACGACATAGGCGGGCGAAAACATCGGTGAGCGCCCCAAGACAATTCCCACGCCCAAACTTACCACCAGCATTGCCGCCATGGAAGCCTGCCGAAGAATGCGCTTTCTTTTTTGCCGTTTGATCTGTGCGGCTTTCTGGAGGCTTTCCCACATGGCGTCCACCGGTAGCGCCTCTACCGCCTGGCGGGCGCTGTTTTGCAAGATCCGTTCGAGTTTATCCATGCAGCAAGCCCCCTTCCTCTATGGCATGTAAAAGCATCGCCTTGGCCCGGTGCAGGCGCGAACGCAGCGTACTTTCATTGAGCGCGAGCGTTTTAGCGATTTCCTGTTGCCCCAATTCCGCAAAATAATAAAGCAGGATCGGCTGCCGGTACGGTTCGGGCAGATCGTCCACCAGGGCAATTATGGCTTCCCGCTGCTCCGCGTTGATCAACTCCGCCTCCGGCAGCCCGGAAGTATCATAATTTTCTTCCATATTTGGCGGTTCGTCCACCAGAATTTCCCGCCTGGATTTTCGCATCAAATCAAAGCTGGCATTTTTGGCTGTGCTGCACAGCCAGGCTTTTTGCTGATAATCGCGCAGCCCCTGTATAGCGCGCATATGGTCCATTACGCGCAAAAAGACCGTCTGCGTCACATCCATTGCAGCCTCACGGTCATGCAGCAGGCCATACGACACCCAGTATACCGTTCCGGCATAGGAACGGTACAATACCTCGACGCTTTCCATCCCACACCCCCAACCCCGATATGCTCGCCTTTATACTTGACGCGCAAATTCCAATTTTGTTGCATAGCGTTTAAGCTTTTGTTGGGGCGGATAGGTTTAACAGCTAAGGTTTTGCTGTAACGAGACTTTCGCCATATGCGCAAATTTCCCCCAAAAAAAACGCCGGATCAAAGATCCGGCGTCAACTACACAAATACCTTACTATTCTTCTTCCAGCGTGTCGATATCGTTGTAATCCAGCCCCGACATATCCACCAGATGTACGGTAAGCGTCTGTTCCTTACCGTCACGCGCGATGGCGAGCGTAATGGACGTGCCGACGGGTCTGGATGTGACATAATCCGCAAGCTGATTCTGCTCGGTAATGAGCACGCCGTCGCAGGCGACGATGATATCGCCAGGTTGTAACCCCGCCACGCTCGCAGGGCCGCCGCGCACAACGCTCACCACCAGCACGCCGCTTGTCACGCCATGCTCGCTCATATCATCTTCCGTAAGAGTGGCGATATGCACGCCCAGTGCCGCGCGCTGTACCACGCCCTTTGTAATCAGTTGCTCGGCAATGATTTTTACGTCGTTGATGGGCAAGGCAAAACCCAACCCTTCCGCCGTAATGGCCATGCCGTACTCGTCATACCCGGCGTTAAGGGTCTTCGCGGTATTGATGCCTATGACTTCGCCGCGCATATTCAAAAGCGGGCCGCCGCTGTTGCCGACGTTGATGGCGGCATCCGTCTGGATATAGGTGTTGGTGTGATCGCCTATGGTGATGGAACGGGCGCGCGCGCTGATAATGCCCATTGTCACGGTGCCTTCGAGCCCCCATCCTAAGGGATTGCCCACGGCCACAACATAATCCCCAACGCGGATGTTATCCGAATCGCCAAGCTTTAACGGCTTAATTCCAGGCCGGTTGATTCTGACAACCGCCACGTCGGAAATTTCATCGATACCCACAAGCTCCGCATCGATTTCCTCGCCATCGCTCAGTGTAACGGCAAGGGATTTCGCACCTTCCACCACATGGGCGTTGGTCAGGATATATCCCTGGGAAGAGATGATAAACCCGCTGCCCATGCCCTGGAGCAGGTCATCGGGAGACGCCTCATCGTCCTCTTCGGCATAGTTGAGTATGCCCACCACGCTGGGCGCGACAAAATCGACAATATCCGGTATGGGGTTGCCCTGCACGGGCAAATTTGGCGCCATGCCGTCCAGATCCGCCATGGGCCGTTCGGTCGGCATAGGTGTGGGCGAAGGCAATGGCGTATTTTTAGGCGCCTGTGTATCGGAAGGCGGCGTATTGCCGGGCAATGGCGTATACGGCTCTACAGCAGACTGCAAAAAACCCGCCAGCAGCATGCCGATGATGAGGAACACAGCAGCTACCACCACCAGCATCAGCGCAATTTTCCCGCCAGAGCGGCGCGGGGGCTGAGGGTCGTACGGATTCATGTTTTCATAATAGCTCTCGAAATTCATGGCGCTCTCCTTTTTTGCGCATTTCCATGACCTGCGCGTCGCGTATTACGCGATATTTCATGCGTGCCTTGCCTTATTCGGCATGACGCTATGTTTTAATGTAAACGTAAAACGGGTCCCTGCACCGGGCTTGCTCTCCACCCAAATATCCTGCCCGTGCTGATCTATTATACTCTGTACAATGGAAAGTCCCAAGCCCGTTCCGCTTTGTGCGGAGGGCGTATGCGCCTTTTCCACCTTGTAAAACCGCTCGAACACGTGCGGCACATCCTCTTCTGGTATGCCGCAGCCCTGATCCTGCACCCAAATCTGCGCGATGCGGCGGTCAACGAGCCTGGTACCAATCTCAATCCCCTTCCCTTCCGAGGAAAATTTGATGGCGTTGTCGATTAAATTTCGCAATACCTGCGCGATCTGGTCCGCATCCGCCTCCACAAACAGGTTGGGTTTGTGCAGCCGAAGCTCGACGTCCAGTTTCTTCTGGTTGACGCGGGCCTCGAACGTCACAAGCGTCCTTAACGCGAGCTCGTTGATATCGAACCGGGAGAGCTTGAGCGCAAACTGCCCACTGTCCATACGGGCAAGATCGAGAAGATTGTTAACCATACCCGTCATGCGCTTGGTCTCCGTAATGACAAGGTCCAGGTACTCCCCACGCTTTTCAGGAGGGATGGTGCCGTCCTGTATGGCCTCCAAGAACCCTCTGATAGAAGTCAAAGGGGAACGCAATTCATGGCTGACGTTCGCGACAAGGCTCCTTCGCATCTGTTCCAGGTCGTTAAGCTCATTGGCCATGACGTTGAAACTTTTTGCAAGCTGGGCGACTTCATCCGAGCCGGAATCGTCAAGACGAATTTCAAACTCGCCCTTGGAATAGCGCCGGACGGTCGTATTCATGTCCGCGATTGGCCTCACCATGCGGGTGGTCAGATAATATACAGCAAGCACCGCGGCCGCCACCGCCATAAGTGCGGTAAGCAGCACGTCGAGATATACCCTGGTAATGGAAGCGTTAACGGCGTTCACATCAAGGTGCATCATGATCACGCCGTCCAGCGTGCCGTCACTCTTTACGACCGCGCGTAAAAGCGTCATGGTCGACATGTCCGTCATGCCGGAGAACACATTGTTTATTAATACGCCTTCTCCCGTAAGCGTGGTGTTTGCCCCGTTATTAAACCTCCAAATGCCTGTCTTGGGCAGCTTTATGGTGCTTGTACCGGGCCAGATGGTAAGGTCGGACAATGTCACGCTGACAGGATCGCTCCCCTCCGTACGCGTAGGCGCTTCCCAAAGAGCCCCCCATTTCTCCTCGGACTCCACATTGTCATAGAAGGCGGCAAGATTGCCCAGCGAATCGATCACATGAATCAGCGCATCGTATTTTCGTGCGATTGTCTTGAGTTCCTCTTCGGCAACACCACGTTTTTCTTTATAGATATATTTTTCAATGAGGATGGTATTAATTTTTTCTGTTTCCCGCCGGAGGGATTGCTCCTCCTCCTGAAGATACTGGTTTTTGAACATATTGGAAACCGTTATCCCCATTAGCAGCAGCAGGCAAAGGATAACGGCCAAATATGTGGACAGCATGCGGGAAAACAGTGTTTTGAAAAAATCCTTCCTCATTGCGTCCCGTACTATTCTATGCGTCGCGCGCGGATTCGAATTTATACCCTACACCCCAGACGGTCTTAATCTGCCACGCTTCGCGCTCGCCCAGCTTTTCACGGATGCGCTTGACATGCACGTCCACCGTTCGGCTGTCGCCAAAGAAATCAAAGCCCCATACCTGCTCTAACAGCTGCTCGCGCGTAAACACTTTGTTTTCATGCGAGGCCAGGAAATAAAGAAGCTCGATCTCCTTGGGTGGCATTTCCACGGCCTTATCGTCCAGTGTGACCGCGTAGTTTTCTAAAGAAACCGAAAGCCCGGGGTAACTTACCATGCGTTCCGCCTCCGGCACGGAAGAGCGGCGCAGCACCGCCTTGATGCGGGCAAGCAGTTCCTTCGCGTCAAAGGGCTTGGCCATATAATCGTCCGCGCCCAAATCAAGGCCCTGTACGCGATCCAGCGTATCGTTTTTGGCGGTGAGCATGATAACCGGAACGTCGCTTTCCTCCCTGAGCTGGTGCAATACCTTCCATCCATCGAGGCCCGGCAGCATGACGTCAAGCACCACCAACGCGGGCTTGGTCTCGCGGAACAGCGCAAGCGCCGTGTCCCCGCGCTCGCCGACCTGCACGGAATAGCCCTCCTTGTTGAGGTAAAGCTTTATGATTTCGAGTATGTTCCGATCGTCGTCTATGGCCAGTATGGTGTTGTTTTCCACAGGCATTCCTCCCTGATCATCCGCCCCGAAATGAGAGCGGAAGTTATTTTAGGTGCAACGCCCGATGATCAACATCAACGCGCCTCCACCTCTATACCGTTCTTTCTGAGCAGCGCCGCCGCAACGCCATCCCCTTCACGGGTGGTCCCTGAAAACGTGCCGTCATATATGACACCCGCGCCGCAGGACGGACTCTTTGCTTTGAGTATTGCCTTGTGTGCCCCCGATAGACTGGCGATGTGCAGCGTTTCCTCGGCGCCCATAATGAACGCCTGCGTAACGTCCTGCCCCAGCCTATTGTAAACCTGCGCGGAGCCGTTGAGTACGGCCTCGCCGTCGCCTTCCATAATCTCCGCCGGGGGACGCGGCACCGGCAACCCACCCAATTGTTCCGGACATACGGGGATCGCTCTGCCTTCGCGCATGAGCGCCATGATCTCTTCGTCCGGCTTGGCTTTTCCATCGTAACGGCAGTGTACGCCACAAAGGCACGCGCTTACCAGTATCATAACATATTCCCTTTCCTTGAGCGCCTGCAAAACGGAAAACATACTATGAATTTTGCAGGATTGTCGCAATTAACGCCGCACAACCAATCGTCAGATTTGATTGAATGTGGGGCTTCCCGCAGGGAAGCGGGTTCGTTGCCCTGAGGGCAAAAACCAATCCTGTGAATTGGTCTTAGAACCCTGGCACCTCTCCTCCCCCACAACCCGCTAAAGCGTTATTAAGCTATACTATTTCAGCGTCACGACAGTCACGCCCGCGTCGCCCTCGCCGTAGTTGCCCAGGCGGAACGTCTTTACTTTGGCATGGCGGCGCAGATAGTCCTGTATGCCCTTTCGTAGTGCGCCCGTCCCCTTGCCGTGGATGATTTGCACCTCGGTCCGGCCGTTTAGTACGGCGTCGTCCAGGTAACGGTCCACCTCCATGAGCGCCTCGTCCACCAGCCTGCCGCGCACATCAAGTGAAAGTCCCGCAGGTTCACGCGTGGGGTCAAGGGTGAGCTTTGTGCTTACGGAAGCGGGCTTCACCGTTTCCTCAATAATGCGCATATCCGAAAGCCTGGCCATCATTTTAATGACGCCCGCCTGCACCTGCACCTCGCCGCGCGCGTCAGGCTCCTTCAATACGGTCGCGTTCTGGCCGATGTTGACCAACCTCACGCGATCGCCCGGCCGCACAGACTTCGGTGCGACCCCTTTCTGTTCCTGCTGCGCAAGGGGATCCAGCAGTGTTTCCTCGCGTTTTCTCGCCTTGTCCCTTGCGTGCTGTATGGCGCGCTCCGCCTCACGCATATCCAAACTCTTGATAGAACGCAGCTCGTTTATGATCTGCTCCATTTCCTCGCGGGACTGGCGCACAATCTGGCGCGCTTCCTCCTTGGCCTTTGCGCGGAGTGTAGCCTTCTCGCTTTCCAGGCGCTTCTTTTCGGTTTCAAGCTCGCTGCGCAGGCGTTCGGTCTCATAGCGCAAAAGCGTCGCCTGCTGTTTTTCCTGCTCCGCACGCTGGCGTTGGCTCTCTGCGCTTTGGATAACGTCCTCAAACTGCACGTCTTCCTTTTTTAAGAACGCGCGCGCATGCTCGATCACGTCCATGGAAAGCCCTAGGCGCTGCGCGATTTCAAACGCGTTGGACTTGCCGGGAATGCCCACAAACACGCGATAGGTGGGTGCAAGCTTGTCCACGTCAAATTCCATGGAGGCGTTCTCCATGCCCGCGTGGGTCAGCGCAAAGGCCTTGATTTCGCTGTAATGTGTTGTGGCCGCCGTAACGCAGCCACGTGCATGCAGCGTTTCCAATATGCTCATGGCAAGGGCCGCACCTTCCACCGGGTCCGTCCCCGCTCCGAGTTCATCGAGCAGCACCAGAGAATTTCCGTCCGCCTCCGCCAATATGCGCACGATATTTTTCATATGGGAGGAGAATGTGGAAAGGCTCTGTTCAATGCTCTGTTCGTCCCCGATATCCGCAAACACGTCCGAGAACGCGCACAGCTTCGTTCCTTCCGCCGCCGGCACAAACAGGCCGGCTTGGGCCATTAGCGTAAACAGGCCGATGGTTTTTAATGTGACCGTCTTGCCGCCCGTGTTGGGGCCGGTGACGATAAGCGTCTGGAACGCGTCGTTGAGCCAGACGTCTATGGGCACGACTCGCTCTGCAGGAATCAGCGGGTGCCTGCCCGAAACGATCTTGATGGGTGCGTGGGGCGCAATCGCCGGGCGGATGGCGCGCATTTCCCGCGCAAGCATGGCCTTGGCGAAAATAAGATCAAGCTCGCCCAATATTCCGATGCTCTCATACAGTTCGTCCGCGTACGGCTCCACCATGGCGGTTAGGGAAGCGAGTACGCGCTCAATTTCTTCCTGCTCCATGCTTACAAGGCGCTTATATTCGTTGCCCAGCTCCACCACGGCCATGGGCTCAATAAAGAGCGTCGCGCCGCTGCCCGACTGATCATGCACCAGGCCGGGTACGTACTGCTTGGCTTCCTGCTTGACGGGCAGCACGAACCGCCCGTTACGTATGGTGATGATGGGCTCCTGCAAATACTTCTGGAACGTCGTGCTTTTAACCATGTTGTTGAGCTTTTCACGCGCACGCTCGTTAACGATGCGCATCTGCCGGCGGATGCCCGCAAGCTCCGGCGAAGCGGCGTCGGAAACCTCTTCTTCGCTAATAAAGCAGCGGGTAATATCTTCTTCCACGCTGCGGTGGGAGCAAAGCTGTCCCGCCATGTAGGAAAGTAGCGTCGGCGCATCCCCTTGCGTCAGGCGTTCACGCGCGCTACGGCTGACCCTGAGGCACCGGGCAATGGCAAGAAGCTCGCGGATGCTTAAATACAGCGCCGCGCGGATGCGCTTTAAAGTGGGGCGCACGTCCGTAAACCCTTCAATGGGGCTTTGCCCGCCGTGCAGGTATATGCTTTCCGCCTCCGACGTCTGTTGCAGCAGCGTGTTAATCTGCGCCGGGTCTGATGACGGAAGCAGTCCTTGCGCGTTTTCCCGCCCGACGTCCGATGCGGCGAAGCCTTTGATGCGCTCCACCACTTTATCGAATTCCAATAGAGACAATACTCTATTCTCCATAACTCCTCCTATGTCGCGAGCCCGCGCGCCCAATGGCCGCGCGTCGTTCCGCGGCGGGGCGGGCTCTTTCCAGCAAGCGCATCCTGTGCAGCGCTTACGCGCTCTTTTACTTCGCGCTCTGTTTCATAAACGAACTCCAGCGCCACAAGTTCCGGCGTTGGAAGTTCAGATAGTACGTCCAATATGTCCATGACCTCGCAATTGCGCACGCGGTTCAGACAGCCGCCCGTTCCTTCCCGTACCGGATCGAGCGGGAACACCCGCCCCTCTGCGTCGGTTAGCGTATGCGCCCTATCGCACCCAGCGCAGCCGTTTTCCCTGCGGTGTGGGCAATGCCATAGCTGCATCAGCTGCGCCCGGCCATAGCCGTAAATCCCCGCGCCCGTTTCCAGGACGAGATCCCGGAGCTGCGGCTTGCTCAACTCTAAGGAAAGCAGTACCCGCGTAAACCCCAATTCCATCAGCTTAGTTACCGCCTGCGCGTTTGTCGCGTTGCAAAGATATCCCGCAAAGCGTTCCCCTTTTATCAAAGCGACCTGGCCCGCGTTCTGCGCAATGCCCCCGTCCACAAGCCCGCCTGAAAAAACCTCGTCCCAATACTTTTGCGCGTGGCCCGAAATATCGGCTGCAGGCAACTGCAGCAGCAGCTTTTGCCCACCGGCCCGAAGCGGCTGCAGCTTGAACAGCTCCTCTTCCGAAAGCAGGATATCCCGTGCCTCTAGCGCCACATAGTCTGCACCCGCCGAAAACGCGGCTACCGCCCGTGCAGCGTCGGGCACCACGGCGAGCACCGCCGGGGTTGACGATTGTTGACGCTGCAAAATTGCGGGCAAGGAAACCTCCGGCTTTTCCCGCTGCAGTGCTAACGCCGCTTCCATCTCCTCCACCGCGTTGCGCCTTAGCGCGTTGAGCGCGGATACGGGAATATAAGCAGGCATGGGCATGTCTACAGTTGCGCGAACAAGCGTAAACGGCGTATCTCCGAGCTTGCCCATCTGCGCAATATACCGGGAAGCGTCCGGCTCCGTTTTAGCCTGCTGCACGGTCTCTCCCGTTGCGCTTACCCTGTGTTGCCCCAACGTCAACGTAAGCCCGGCAGGCTCCCCAACCCGCAGTGTCAGATGCGCCTCTACAGGCCTCTTTCGCCGCTCAGTGCGGTAGGTCTCCTGCTCCTGCGCAAGCGGCGCGTCGGAGCCGCTCAATATTCCCCGCGCGTTGGCGGGCACATCCCGCCCATAAAAATAACCTGTGGAGACTCCACGTGAGAATATTCGCTGCAAGGACTCCAGTTCCTCTTCCAATATGTGTTTTTCCGCCCCGTCAATCGCCATGCGGTAGGCGCGCGTTACAGCGGCAACATACTCGGCCCGCTTCATGCGGCCTTCAAGTTTGATACAGGCGACGCCCGCGTGTTTGAGTTCATCCACATGGAGCAGCATGGAAAGATCGGAAAGGCTCAGCGGATACTCCTGCTTGCCCCCATCCAATGCATACGTCTTACGGCAGGGCTGTGCGCACGCGCCGCGGTTACCGCTCCTTCCCCCTGCCAGCGAGGAGAACAGGCATACCCCGGAAACGGAGGTGCACAGCGCTCCGTGCGAAAAGCACTCCAACTCCACCGGGCTGTTTGCGCTGAGCGCACGGATGCGCTCGAGTGAGAGTTCCCGCGCGAGCACGGCGCGCGTGAGCCCCAGCGCATGGACCATGTTGAGCCCGTTTTCGTCATGTATGGCCATCTGTGTGCTTGCATGTAAGGTCAACTCCGGCAGAGCGCATCTGAGCGCGCGCACAAGGCCCATATCCTGCACGATGAGCGCGTCCGCGCCCGCTTCATATAAATAGGCGGCGTAAGAAAGCGCATCATTCAGTTCCCGGTCCAATAGCAGCGTGTTGACGGCCACATACGCCTTGACGCCGCGTATGTGGCAATAATCGAGCGCCTCACGCAGCGCGGCATCGTCAAAATTCCCCGCGTAACGGCGTGCGCTGAACGCACGCCCTCCTAAATAAACGGCGTCCGCTCCATTCTGTACGGCAGCCGTAAGGCTATCCCTTTCACCTGCGGGTGAAAGCAATTCAAGCGCCATATGCGCCTCCTAATCTGAAAGAAAAACGGCGAACTGAGACCCGCCTCAATTACCAGTATAACACATTTTCCTCAGGCTGCATGCTGTTTTGTTTAATACGTAAGCGCAGTGTTTGCCTCTAAAACGCGCAGCATACTCCATACTGCCGGCGGTGGCCATGGCCGTTCTTTCCCGAACAGTTTTTTAATATGAAAGGAATGCCGCTGGCGACGCCGCCACCATCCGGTTGTCCCGATAAAAAATCCGGTTGCTTTACAACCGGATTTTATTAACCAAACTTATTTACGTGATTTTAAAAAAACTGCAATCCGGTCCACGGCCACTTTGATTTTTTCAAGGTCCGTCGCGTAGCAGCAGCGTACGTGCCCTTCTCCCGCCTCGCCGAATGCGGTGCCGGGGATGGTGACAACCTTCTGCTCTGCCATCAGCATGTCGCTGAATTCTTCGGAACGCAGCCCCGTGCAATGGATGGACGGGAACACATAGAATGCGCCCTCCGGCTCGTCGCAGGTCATTCCAAGACCGTTAAACGCATCCACAAGGTACCGCCTGCGGCGGTCATACTCACGCATCATGGACATCGTGTCCTCCCAGTCATTCTGGAAGCCGCGCTCCAGCGCAACAATTCCTGCCACTTGCGCCGGGGTGGGCGCGCAGAGCATGGTGATCTGGTGGATCTTCGTCATGGCGGCAATGAAAGGCTGCGGTCCAACGGCATAGCCAAGCCGCCAGCCTGTCATGGAGAACGCCTTGGAGAAGCCGCTCAATATAATTGTCCTGTCCTTCATGCCGGGCATGGAGGCGAAAGAAACGTGCCGTTTGCCGTTGTAGGTAAGCTCCGCGTATATCTCATCCGCAATCACAACGATGTTCGTATCCTTCAACACGTCCGCTATCGCCAGAAGATCCTCGCGTTCCATGATGCCGCCCGTAGGGTTATTGGGGTAAGGCATGATTATGGCCTTTGTCTTTTCTGAAATCGCCCCGCGCAACGCGTCGGGCGTTATTTTAAAGCGGTTGTCGCGGCTCATGGCAATGGATACGGGAATGCCGCCGATCAGCTTGACGATAGGCAGGTAGGAAACATAATAAGGCTCGGGCACAATCACTTCATCCCCGGGGTTGACGACCGCGCGCAGCGCAAGGTCGATTGCCTGGCTCGCTCCAACGGTAATGAGCGTATCCTGCAGGGAATACCCGCTGATCTGAAACCGCTCGTCCAAATAACGGAGTATCAGTTCGCGCAACTCCGGCATGCCCGAGTTAGAGGAATATGGGACACGCCCCGTGGAAAGGCGTCTGAGCGTCTCCTTTCGGATGCCTTCGGGGGTGGGGAAATCCGGTTCGCCCACGCCCAGGCTGATACAGCTGTCATCCAGAAAATCGAAATATTTGCGAATACCCGAAGGCGGAATCTCGTTCACTATTTTGGCTACGAGAGTTTGGCTTTCCATTCATCCTCCTTGATGCGCAGGCCTACTCTTTATGAATATACAAGCCGGCGTGGCACACGAAACGTAATTACCGTCTATTATACCCATGCCATCCCCCAGCCGTCAATGCGAATACTCATGCATATGTATAAAAAATCGTCCGTGCAGTATATCACTTTCACGGACGATTCATAATATTTTTTGTCTATTATTATTTATTGAATTTCTTCCGCTGCCGCGTTTTTCCCCGCAATGCGCCCAAACACCAGAATATCCGCAAGCGCATTGCCGCCCAGACGGTTCTTTCCGTGTATGCCGCCGGTGACCTCACCCGCTGCATACAGGCCGGGAATGATTTCACCACTTACATTGATGACCTGGGCTTCTTTATTGATCTTCACGCCGCCCATGGTATGGTGCACGGTGGGAACGCGCGCAGCCGCATAGTAAGGCCCTTTGTCGATGGGATCAGAATACAGCGTACGACCGAATGCATCGGCTTCCTTACTCTTTGCGTGTGCATTGAAATCATCAATTGCCTTTTGCAGGTTTTCTGCAGGCACGTTGATGGCTTTCGCAAGCTCTTCCACCGTTTCACCCTTAAAGGCGCGGCCTTCGGCCAAGAGCTGATTGATGGATTCATTAAAGTTATTCTTTTCTTCGCCCGTCGGGTAGCAGTGGGAGTCAAGCACGATCCACATCATATGATCCGGCTGTTCAAACAAGGCCTTAGTCATATCGTCGCGCCTGCCGCCTTCGTTAACAAAACGGTCACCGTTTTTGTTGACGAATATGCGGCGCTCAACGTCCAGTTCGATATTGCCGGAAAGGCTGCCCGTCACCGGATCGCCCAGCGGCAGGAGTTGGATATAGCCCATTTGTACAAGCTCAGCGCCTAAGGCTTCTGCCATAACAATACCGTCGCCCGTAGCACCTGAATGGTTGGTACTTTGTACGGATTCACCGAGGTTGCCCCAGATGGTGTCGTACTTCATCCGCATCTCCACATTCTTGCCAAAGCCGCCGGTTGCTAGCACGACTGCCTTTTTGGCGTTGAACGTAATGGTATTGCCGGTTTGGCCGGTAGCGGTCACACCGGTGACGCGACCGGTTTCATCCACAATCAGTTCGTTTGCCTTGGTGTTTAACATGATTTCGATGTTCTCATGTTCATCAACGTACTTCTGGTAGGTCTTGAAGAAGCCCGTCCCAACAGGATCAACCGGCTTGTGGGCGCGGGGCCAAAGGCCGCCCGTAACGGTAAACACGCCTTCTTTAAATTCCATACCCATGGACTTAAGCCACTCCAGACCGTCATACGCGTTTTCAACCAGAGTGCGAACAAGCTCCGGATCGCCTTCGTTGTCGCCGCCCTGCATGGTCTGCTCGTAGTGCTTTTCTACAGAGTCTTCATTCGCAATGGCTTCTTCCGAACCATCCCGCACGGCGTTGAACGCACCGCCGGAAAGTATGGTGTTGCCGCCGATGCTGCTTTGCTTTTCAATGACGATGACGGATGCGCCGTCCTGATTGGCCTGGACAGCCGCCGCCATACCCGCTCCGCCTGCGCCGATCACGACGACGTCGGCCTCAAGCGTTTCATCGGCGGCCTGCTCCGCCTTTGCTCCAGAAATGGCCTTAAGCGCTTCCACGTCCGCTCCTGCCTGCGCCATGCAAGCTGCCACGGCTTCCAAAATCGCATTGCTGGTGACCGTTGCGCCGGAAACCGTATCCAAGCCTAAACCTTGCGCCGCCACGATTGCTGCGGGCAGATCCGAAATGGCTTTATCGCTGATGCCCGGCGTTTCCTGATGCTCCAGCACCTTTACGCTGAGTATCTCGCTTTCGGATACTTCCACTTCCACCTTCACATCCCCGTTGTTGCCCTTTGCAGACGCGGTATATACGCCGGGCGTATAAGCGCCGCTTTGTGCTGCAGCAGGCGTAGCCACAGGGGTCTTCGTTACGTCGGCGGGAACCGCCACCGGCGCACAAGCTGCGCCAAACACCATGAGCACCACCAGGAGCAATGCCAGAATACCAGTTTTTTTCAAGATTCCCCAACCTCCTTAAAGAAAATGCAGCGTGCTTAGAGCACACTGCAAAGTATAAAGTATAAAGCCGCTATCGACTCAAGCATAATTTGATAAATTTATAACTTAACAGGTAGCCATAACTCTAGATAAGGGCGCAAGCCTTTGTCTGGCCGAATTTCAACAAGCAGCACCGTACCCCATGGGCTTCCCGCCAAGATTAGCCCGCGCCGTTCCGCTTCCTGAAACAGGCTTTCAAATACAAATGACGGATCCTCTAAAAACGAGTCATCCGTAGCTAGTATGGTATGCAGGCAATCCGCCGCGGGAAGTAAGTACGTCTTCTCCAAAGGCAGCTCTTTTTGCAGCGCATGCTCCCGCCGTACGGCGTACCCAAGTGAGCCAGACTCGCATTTTCCTACCTGCACAGCACTGTTGCACATGGCAAATGAAAGCCGCGTATACGGCATTGCATTAACCCACTCTTGCATGGCAAGCTGCATGGATTTTTCCTTGGAGATCCACCCGCAATCGGAGTCGTTTAAAAACAGCATATCAGGCGACCGGGCAATCTCATAGCGATTAAGCAGCGCATCGATCGCGCGGATGCCCGTCAGATGTTCCTCCATCGCGTCTGCAATACCCCGATAATACGCAGTCATTCTAATGGCGTATTCCTGCTGCTGCTGCATGCGTTCCAATATCTCTTTTCGGTTGTCGGTCTCGTACTCAAACTGGCGCAATACGGATTTGAGCGGATAGCCCATGGAACGGTATTTTTCATAGGAAAGCAGACGGAACAAGTCCCCCGCATCATAATACCGGTAACCGTTCTCCCGCTTTTTTACAGCGATGATCTTCTCTTTTTCGAAAAAATGCAAGGCCCCTGTTGTAATCCCCAACAGATTGGCGACCTCGCTGATGCGGTACTGCATAAACAATTCCCCTCTTTTTTGGGTTATATGTTAATTTTACAACAAATCCCGCACGAAGAGTATGCATTTTTACTTTGTGTATTGGCCGCAGCAGGGCGCGTAATTCACATATTGTTAAAGGTTTTGTCCTTTCAAACGGCAAGGCGGGGTGCTAAAATACGAATTAAGGCGGTTACGGTCGATCCGCCATTTATATGTGCTTTTCCCCATATACTTTATCAGAATGTCCCGCCGCCCGGCAAGACAAGGCGATGTGGCGGCATATACAAAGGAGGCCTCCCATGCGCATGCGCATGAAAAAAAATATATATGCCCTGTTATCGTTGCTGCTTGTTTGTTCATTTTGCAGCACTGCTTTTGCGATTACGCCGCTTCCTTCTATCACCATGCGTCTTGGCTCTTCTGGTGACAACGTGACGGCCCTGCAAAAAAATCTTACCGAACTCGGCTTTTATTCCCCGGAGGTGGATGGCGTTTACGGCACACAAACTGCGCTAGCTGTGACACGCCTGCAGGCCCAATTGGGGCTGCGTCCAGACGGGGTATGCGGTCCTTTGACCATACAGGCTTTTAACAAAGCATACGCAAGCGCTTCCGCAGCAACCACAAGCCCTTCTTGGGTCCAGGATACAACGAATATGGAAGCGCTTTCCCCGCTTGCGGGCAAAAAGATCGGTATCGACCCGGGGCACCAACTACGCGCCGATACAGCGTTGGAGCCCGTGGCTCCCGATTCTTCCGGCATGAAGCAGCGCATGAGTGCGGGCGGCGTCGGCGTAAAAACAAAAACACCTGAATATGAAACCAATCTTATCATAGCGAAAAAACTGCAGGCGCTGCTGGAGGATGCGGGCGCCGTCGTATACATGCTGCGCACGGAGCACGACGTGCAGCTTTCCAACATTGAACGTGCCAAGATTATGAATAAAGCCAAAGTGGATTGCTGGATCCGCATCCATTGCGACAGCAGCAAGGATTCCTCTTTAAACGGTGTCCATGTGCTTGCCCCTTCGGCGCTTAGTTCTCCCCAGATCGCGAAAAACAGCCTGAGCCTTGCCAAGCTGATTCTAAAGGGCGTGACCAAGGCGACCGGCGCAACGGAATTGTCCGTTCTCGTAAAGTCCGACCAGACGGGGTTCAATTGGTCTGAACGGCCCGTGGTAACGGTGGAGCTTGGTTACCTCTCCAACCCTGTAGAAGACGTGCGCCTCAACCGTTCGTATTATCAAGATCAATGTGCCGCCGGCATGTATGAGGCGCTGATCGCTTATTTTTCCTGATCCCATTTCCCTGATTATGATCCTACAAAAAGGCCGCCGGGCCTTTTTTTTGCAGACCGTACCGCAAAAATCTTACATCAACCTTATTTCTTGCTGCTGCATAGATAAAAAATCTTATCCCAATCTTAATTTTTTTATTAACGAGTTTGAGTTCGTCAAAATGTGCCGAATAACAGAGCAGTGCCAAAAAAATCCCGATCAAAGCAGGAAGTACCCGAAAGCAATCGTCCGGCACATGAATGGCCGGGGGACTATTTTTATTGCTGAAAAATGAGCAAGGAGAACGCACATGAAGAACTTTTCCATCCCAAAGAAACTGACCGTGGTTTTCGCTTCCACCATTTTACTTTTTTGCGGTGCGCTACTGGTGGCGATGCTCAACCTTTCAAACATCGCGGGCCAATTTACGGCGTTTCACGACCATTCCTTTGTTACGAACAGGCAGACCATGACCATACGCGGTTTGCTTCATGAGATTGAAAAAAATCTCATCAACGCCTGCATTGCAGAAAACACGGCTGAGGCGCAGGGATATCTCGACGACGTGGACAATTCCGTGACGGAACTCACCGCCGTAAGAAAGACGCTCTCCGAAGTGTTGATTGGGAACGAAGAACTCATACAGCAATTCAACGATGAAGCAGCTGCCGCAGCAGAGGTGCGCGGGACGGTTTCGCAACTGGCGCTCAGCGGAAAAGGCAACGCCGCGCTCGCCCTATACCGGCAGGAATACGCCCCCAAAGCGCAGTCGCTCAGGAATACGATAGAGCAGGTAAGCATAAACGATTCAGAGCGCGCCGACAGCTTCTACTCTGATGCGCAAACGGCGCAGAACATGGCGACCATACTCGTTCTTGGTATTACCGGCGTGACGTTTGTGATAGCCGTACTCTTAAGCGTATACATCATCCGCAGTATCACGAGACCTCTGCGCGAGATTGAGCAGGCCACAAAACGGCTTTCCGAAGGCGAACTGGATGTTGAGATCACGTATCAGTCCAAAGACGAGCTTGGGTCTTTGGCCGACAGCGCACGCACGCTCATAAAAACCCTGCATGCATACATCGGCAATATTTCAGAAACGCTCAGGCATATGGCGGACGGCGATCTTACCGTGGACGTGACAATGGAGTACCAGAAGGACTTTGCGCCCATCAAGACCTCCTTAGAGGCGATTTTAGGCTCGCTCAACTCCATGTTCTTAGGCATTCACCAATCCTCCGAGCAAGTGGCGAGCGGCTCCAACCAGGTGGCAAGCGGCGCACAGGCGCTCGCCCAGGGCGCGACTGAGCAGGCAAGCTCCGTTGAAGAGCTTTCCGCCACAATCAACGAAATCTCTGAGCAGATTAAAGGAAACGCCGCCAACGCCCAGCACGCCAACCGCATGGTGGCAGAAACCACGCGTGAAATTGAGAACGGCCAAAACCAGATGGAACAGCTGGTAGCAGCCATGGGGAATATATCCGAAACCTCCAATCAGATTAACAAAATTATCAAGACGATAGACGATATCGCGTTCCAGACCAATATTCTGGCGCTCAACGCCGCTGTGGAAGCCGCGCGCGCGGGTACCGCTGGCAAGGGTTTTGCCGTGGTAGCCGAGGAGGTAAGAAACCTTGCCGCAAAAAGCGCGGAAGCGGCGAAGAATACGACTTCGCTGATTGAGAACGCCATACGGGCCATAGGTAACGGTACGAATATGGTAGCGGCAACCGAACAATCCTTAAGCGCCATTGTGGAAAAGGCTGAAAACGTAACAAGACTCGTCAATGATATCGCGCAGGCTTCCAACGCGCAGGCAACTGCCGTGATGCAGACAACATTCGGCATTGAGCAAATTTCAAGCGTGGTGCAGAACAACTCCGCTACGGCGGAAGAAAGCGCAGCGGCTAGCGAGGAGCTTTCCGGCCAGGCGCTCATGCTCAAAGAGCTGATCTCCAAAGTACGCTTGAAAGGCGAAACCAACCAACCGGCAGCTCCCATCCATGTCCCTGCGGAAGCCTCCCCACGCTATGCCTACGCGCCCTCCCCTGTCGCAATGCCCAACCCTGCTTTCGCCATCGCGCTGGACAAGTATTAACCTTTTGTGCAAAAACGCAAATCTAAGAACGTCAAAACACCGCCCATATGGGCGGTGTTTTTTGCGGCATCCCGGGGCTTGTGTGGAGGCCGCAGACTTTTCGCTTCGACCGGCCTGCCGGGCTACTCGCCATCATTGTCGCAAGCCTGGACCTCTCTTTCCGCCCGTGCCTAAGAAGTTCTTTCAATGAATGAAAAACGCCCTGATTTTTCAGGGCGTTTTTCGGGGGAAGGGGTCTTATAGGCTGCTGCCGATTACCCGCTTATTTAAGGAATTTGTCGGCGTCGTGGTTGAACGCGCCAAAGTGCTTGAGCATGACAATGTCCGCATTGTCGCTCGGATTGGATATGGTGACGCCCTTTTTCGCTGCGGCGTCGGTCACGTAATACTCGTCGCAGGTTAGCTGCTCGTACCGGATGCAGGCGGGCGTTTCGATCGGCAGTCCGTCTATCGTGCCATGGCCCTGCATCATGATAAAGCCGTAGGACGCGCCATCCGCAATGGTAACGGTGCGGCCGGGGTGCACGACAAGGCGCTTCGCCGCAAACTCGGGCGAACCATACACGATCCATTCCTCGTAGTATCCCTTTTCCGCCATTGCAGCGGGATCTTCAACCGGGATGGGCTCGTGGTAATGGTTGTGCTTGAAGTCCAGATCGGTATTCGCTTCCCAGTCCAGACAGTCAATGATGTAATCAAGATCCATCTTCTTGTCTTCGGGAATAAATTTCACAAGCATCTCACGGTCCGTATAGACGTCATGGTTGATGGTCTGCAGGAACAGCGAGGTGTCGCTCATATACTGGGGTTCGTACGTCACCACGGAGCCGGGAGCATGGAGAATGCCCGCGGGAATATCCCAGCCGGTACCCATACGAAGTTTGTACGCACGGGATACCTCAAGGATATGATTGTCCCCAAGGCCCCAGTTTTCAAGATATTTCTTGAACTCCTGTTTGGTGATGTGCGGGTCTATGCCAAAGAAGGTATAATCCGCATCATAGAGGAACGTGTTGAGTTCATGCGGGAAGTAGTACGCTTCCGGCTTCGGCGGCGCGTTCACAGCGGCAGCCTCCTTGGCCATCAGGTGTACATGGTTATGGATGGGCACGGAGAAATCATAGAACTTGGCGAACGAGGTCAGACGGCCGTTTTTCTCCATTGCCTCTTTCCCGATAATGACGTCGCCGAGAAGATCGATTGCTTCCTTGAGCAAAATCTTCTCAACGCCAGTAGCCGTCTTCACCGCGATAAAGCTCATGCCTTCATACGGGCCAGTTGTGGGGCCGTTGTCGCACATGCCAGTAGACGCCATCCAGCGTTCCGAAACGGCGCCCCAACTCGCGCCGCGCGGATAAATGTCCCTGTTATCAAGCTTGAGCCGACGTCCGGGCGGCAGGAAAGTCCGCGTCACCCAGCTGGGCGCAAGGCGCAGTATGCCGCCGGTCGCCTTGAGTGCTTCTTCAAGCAGTTTCTTTTTTGTATGCAGTTCCATTCACAGCCTCCTGTTCAGTTAAATCGTGGTGGTGGTACGGCCACGGGTGCCTACGAACTTATCGAGCGCCACAGAACCGATGATGAGCGAGCCCATAACAACCTGCTGCCAGAAGCTCGGTACGTTGAGTATGTTCAACCCGTTGCTGATGGTACCGATAATCAGGCCGCCGATGACGATGCCCACAATTTTTCCTTTTCCTCCAAAGAAGCTCGCGCCGCCGATAATACACGCGGCAATGGCGTAGGTTTCATAGCCCGAACCTGCCAGCGGCTCTGCTGCGCCGATGCGCGCCGTCATCACAAGACCCGCAACGCCGGCCATTAAACCCGAAAGCGTATGGACGATGAGCGTGTGCAGCCGGATGTTGATGCCGGAGTAGTAGGCGGATTGCTTGTTGCCGCCCAGCGCATAGATATTCCGGCCCAATACGGTTTTTGTCGTAAAGAATATTAGAACGATGGCGACGGCCAGCGTGATAATGACCGGAATGGGAATACCCATTACGTACCCCGCAATGCCCTTAAACGACGTGGGAAAGTTGAACAGCGGGCGTCCATTGGATATGACCAGCGTGATGCCGCGGTAAATAGACTGTGTGCCCAACGTGATAACGAACGGATGGAGCCCTGTCGCGTTGATGATGCCGCCGTTGATCGCGCCGAATATCGCAGCAAATAATAGCCCCAGGAGTACCGCGCCCAATACAGGCACGTCCGCATTCATCAGCATTGCGGTAAGCATACCGGAAAGACCGGCGACGGATCCCACCGAAAGGTCGATACCCGCGATGAGGATCGCAAAGAATTCGCCGTACGCAAGCAGCAAATATACCGTGCTCTGCAGGCCGATCTGCTTTAAATTATCCATCGTAAGGAAGTACTTGGGGGACGCAATGGAGAGCCCGATGATGATCAGCACCAGCATGCCCAGCGTTCCAAACTTATCCCAAACGGACTGGAAGGTAACCTTCCTCTTTGCATTATTTTGCATAGTCACTCACCTCTTACATTGATGCTGTTGCGGCCAGCATGATTTTTTCTTCTGTAGCTTCTTCACTGGTGAATTCCGCGGTCTGCTCTCCCTCGCGGAACACGATAATGCGATCGCACGTGCACAACAGCTCCGGAAGCTCCGAGGAAACCATGATTACGCCCTTTCCGGCGTTCGCCATGTTGCGCATAATCTCGTAAATCTCACTCTTTGCGCCCACGTCGATCCCCTTGGTGGGCTCGTCGAATATGAATAGATCGCTGTCCACGGACAGCCACTTGCTGATGATGACCTTCTGCTGGTTTCCGCCAGAAAGGTTCGCGGTCATCTGGTTGATGCCTGAACACTTGGTCCTTAGCAGCTTGACCTGTTCCTGCGCGCGTTCGTAATCCTCGTTGTTACGTGTAAGGCCTGTGACGCCGCCAAGCTTGGAACGTTTCAGGTTGTTGGTAACGGAGATTTCGCGCCAAATTTCAAAGTTCTTGAAAAATCCGGTTTCACGCCGGTTTTCCGTAACGAACGCCATGCCGCTTTTAAGCGCCCTGTACGGTGATTTGATATGGAGTTTTTTGCCCAGTAGCTCGATTTCACCCGAACTGATTGGCTGGACGCCGAATATGCCCTCCATCAGCTCGCTGCGCCCCGCGCCGATGAGACCGGCAAACCCCAGTATCTCTCCGCGGTAGAGGTTAAAGCTGACATTGCGCACCGTGTTATCCTGGCGCGTGAGGTTCCGTACGGAGAAAATCAGCTGCCCCGTTTTATGGTGGACTGCTTCGCAGCCGTTGTATTTATTCTTCAACTCCCGGCCGACCATCATGGAAACCAGGTCTTCGACCTCAACGTCCTTGACATCTCGGGTTCCCACAGATTTTCCATCCTTAAGTACCGACACCCTGTCGCCAATCGCCTTGATTTCCTTGAGCTTGTGCGAAATATAAATGATGCCGATGCCCGCTTCTTTGAGCTGGTGAATGATTTTGAACAGGTTTTCTGTTTCTTCTATGGTCAGCGAAGAGGTAGGTTCGTCCATAATAATGATCTTCGAGTCGGCGGCAAGCGCCTTGGCAATCTCCACCTGCTGTTTTTCCGATATGGAGATGTTCTGTACGAGAGTAGAAGGGTCTCTGTTGAGACCGATGCGCTGGAGCAGTTCCTTTGCTTTCTGATTGATCAGACCATAATTGACAGTCTTGATGCCCAGCGTCTTTTTATACGGCAGCTTTCCAACAAAAATATTTTCCGCAATGGAAAGCTCGTTGATTACGCTAAGTTCCTGATAGATAATGGATATCTTGTTTTCGGCTGATTCATGCGGCGTCAGTTTGGAGAACTCTTTGTTTCCGATCACGATGGACCCGCCAGTGGGCTCGTTGACGCCGCTGAGGATTTTCACCAGCGTGGATTTTCCCGCACCATTCTCGCCGAGCAGTACATGCACTTCTCCCGGCAACAGATTAAAATCAACGTCGTCAAGAGCGACAACGCCGGGAAACTTCATTGTAATATGCGACATTTCAACCAAATAATCCATATGATCTCCTTGCTTTATGTCAACCCCACCCGAAGCGGGTGGGGTTGACATGATTGATCATGCTTGTTTATGACAATTATTAAGCGTTGTCCTTGGTGATCAGGTAAGAGTCGATGTACTCTACGGGGATTTCGGCGGCGGGATCGGCCTTCCAGCCGTTCTTGACGGCTTCACGGAGCAGCTCGATGCAGCGGATGCCGATGCCTACGGGGTCCTGCGCAACGGAAGCGGTCATTTCGCCGTTCTTAATGGATTCCACAGCGCCCGCAACGCCGTCGGTGCCGATTACGATGCACTGATCCTGCTTGTTGGCGTTAACAACAGCCTGGTATACACCCAGAGCCATGGTGTCATTGGCGCAATAGAACGCCTTGAGGTCGGGGTTGGTCTGCAGGATGTTGGTGGCAACGTCAAGGGACTTCACGCGGTCCCAGTCGCCCGGCTGGCTGGCTACGAGTTCAATGCCTTCGGTCGCTTCGAATACTTCCTTGGCGCCCGCGGACCTGTTCTGGCTGGTGACGTTACCGCCAGTGCCTTCGATGATGGCGACCTTGCCGGTGCCGATCTTCTCTACGATAAATTCACCGGCGCGTTTGCCGACCATCAGGTTGTCCGTGGTGACCTGGCCGACCATAGAGCCGCCGTTTGCCTTGAGCTCGGTGAAGTCAACAGCTTCGTCAACGTCCACAATGGGGATACCGGCCTGGTTAGCCATGACGATACCGGAGATCAGGTTTACAGGAGAGAGGGGCGCTACGGCGATACCCGTGTATCCCTTTTTGGTGATGTCTTCGAGCTGGGACAGCTGACCGGCGAGGTTCTCTTCGGATTCAGCCGCATACACGTCAACCGTGATGCCCTGCTGGGTTGCCCATTCCTTCACGCCAGCTTCCATGATCGACCAATATTCGTTGGAAACGGGCTTGAGCAGCATAGCATACTTCTCTTCAGCGGGGGCAGCGGGGGCAGGGGTTGCTTCACCGGCGGCCGGGGTCGCTTCCGCAGCGGGAGCTTCGGTTGCGGCAGGCGCGGGAGTAGCGGGCTGACAGCCTGCGAGCAGGCCCAACGCCAGAACCAGTGCCAGCGCGAGAGAGAGCATCTTCTTCATACAATTACTTCCTCCTAAGTTTATTGTCTTCCACCGCCGCATTGGCGGCGAAACCTTATATCAAATTCAATGCTGTATGGCCCTTCTGAACACAGACGGGTCATACGGGATGCTAAGCGCGTCAAGGCCGCTCAAAGCAGCGCCGATCACACCCGCATTTGGGGGATGCTCGGAAAATATGACGCGCAGGTTCTCTGCGGGGAAGGGTTTGCGAGTATGCTTGATGATGTTTCGCATCAGCTCCTCTTTGGGAAAACCCTTCATTGCGACAACGCCTCCGCTGATCACAACACAGTCCGGATCAAAAATGTTAACCTCTGTCGCAACGGGCAGCGCGCAATCCTCCACGAATTCGCGCAGCACAGCTTCCTCTGCATGGTTTGCGAACAGATCGCCAATGAACGTATTGGGGAAATATTCCTTTTGTATCAGACGCAGCGCCTGTCCTGACGCATAGCACTCCGCGCAGGCAACCTTGCCGCAGGCACAGATTCTTTGGCTCCTGTGATACGGGATATGGCCGATTTCATCGGCGACGCCGTTCTTGCCGGTCAAAATGGAGCCATTGATCATCACTGCTCCGCCAAAACCCGTGCCGATGTAGCACGCGACAATAATCTCCAGCGCTCCAAGGTCATGAAGCACGCAATCGAATGTCAGCAGATTGTTGACATCCTTGCTGATCACGACAGGCATCTTGAGCGCGTCTTCCATCGGATCAACGATATTGCGGTTGTCGAGCACATGCTCGCCGCGGTCATTCAAAATATTAGGAACAGAATGGACATGTTTTCTGTCCTTGGCAACCGTGGCGGGAAAACCGACGGATACCCCCAGGCAGTCATCCTTACCCAGCTCACCGCGAAACGCGTCTACCACCTGCACCAGGCGGTCGAGAGCATCTCCTCCCTGCGAGAGGGTGGCGCTTGGAAAAATATTGGTATTCAGGCAGCTTCCCGAAAGCGTGACGCCGCCTATGCGCAAATTGGTGCCTCCGATATCAATCCCTATGATATAGGGCTCGTTTGCCACAATGCCCGCCTCCTTGCGCCTTGCCGTCCAATTGTCTTTTTAAAAGGTATACGGCCCATTTGCCGAATATCCGCTCTCCGCGCCTACTTGCCGATTGTTTCTTCCAGATCGCGCGACATCATGCTCCAAGCCTTTTCCAAGTCCTTGTCCAGGCCAAACAGCCCGGAAGAGCCCAGCACGAATATTTCGGTTCCCGCGTCGTAAATCTCTTTGTATGTGTTGCGGTTACAGGAACCGTCGATTTCTATTTCGTATGTATACCCTTTTTCAAGCTTGAGCCGTTTCGCCTCGCGAATTTTATCAAGCGTCTCGCGTACAAAGCGCTGCCCCGCGTAACCTGGGTCAACGGACATGAACGTAATGCGGTCCAGCAGATGGATATAGGGAAATGTGACTTCAAGCGGATCGGCCGGATTGATATACACGCCAATTTTCTTGCCCCGTTTTTTCACTTGGTCAATAAAGCGGAACATCTTTGTACGCGCAACCGCCGGATCCACCTCTATGGAATCCGCGCCACAGTCCAGGCAAAGCTCCATCAGATCCGTATCCACATTGTCCACCATCAGGTGCGCGTCCATCGGTATGGACGAAACCTTCCTGATTTGATCCATAATGTGCGGCGCAAGGCAAAAATTTTTCACGTAATGCCAATCAATGATATCAATATGCAGAAAATCCGCCTTGCCTTCCAATACCGCAAGCTGATCGCCCAAGTGCAGCATATCCGCGCACATCAGTGAAGGTGAAATTTTAATGCTCATACTACCTCTCTTTTTATCAAAGCATGTACAAAGCCTCGCGGCTTATTCATTTTTGCTCTAAACAACTCGACGTAAACGTTTACCCCGCCGATGTAAAATAGCTGAAAACCTTGTTCATTGCACTTTGGCTGGTTAAACTATTTTTGGCGCATCAAATGGTAATGGTATGAAATTGCCATAGGATAACGTTTACCCAATAGTACCCTATGCTCGCTGTACTGTGTGTCATTATAGCGTAAATCCGCCCACAAGTCAAGCCAAGACTTTCGTTAGGGCAGGCTATTGGCCGCGCAGTTTGTCGAGTTCCAGCAGACGGTCCACGCGCCTTTGATGCCTGCCACCCTCATACTCCGTCTCGACCCAACAGTCAACGATCATTTTGGCAAGCTCCGTGCCAATAACGCGCGCGCCGAACGAAAGGCAGTTGGTATCGTTATGCTGCCTGCTTAGTTTTGCGGAATAAGGCTCGCTGCAGGTAACGCAGCGGATTCCGGGGATTTTGTTGCAGGTCATCCCGATGCCCACACCGGTGCCGCAAATGGCAATGCCGCGGTCAAACGCGCCGGAAGCGACCGCGCGGGCGACCTTCTCCCCGTAAATGGTGTAGTCGGTCCTCTCGTTCGAATATGCGCCCATATCCTCTACGGTATGCCCTTTGTCAGTCAGGTGGCGGATAATTTCGTTCTTCAGGTCCAGCGCGACGTGGTCGCAGCCAATTGCTATTTTCATAATACTTCCTCCTATGTGTTTTTCGTGGTTTCGCGTTCGATCAGTTCTACGGGCACTTTGATCCGGTTGGACCCGGCGTAGGTCCCCGCAATGAGCTCAAGCATGATGTTGGCGGCCATGGTGCCCATACGCCTCATGTCCTGCCGGAGCGAGGTAATGGACGGACGGTAATAGCTCGCAAGGCTGATATCGTCAAAGCCGACCACCTTGACCTGCTCGGGAACCTTAATCCTGCGGCTTTTAAGCGCGCTGAGGGCCCCCGCGGCCATGACGTCGTTGTAGCAAAAGAGTCCGTCAAACACAACGCCGCTGTCCACAATCTTCTGCATGAGCGCATAGGTATCTTCGTATGTAATAGGACAATGATGGATGGTCGGGTCCGGGTCAATATCCATGGACCGGAGCTCGTCCTGCACGCCCCTGTGGCGGCCGATGCTCGGGGAGATCATTTTGTTCTCAAGGATCGAAATAATATTGCGGCAGCCTCGCTCACGCAGGCAGCGGATCGCCATACGCGCGCCCTCATAGCTTTCCGATTCGATGAAGATATATTCTTCGCTTCCCTCAAAAGACAGAGGGACACGGTCGATATAGATCTTTGGAATGGCGTCATATACGGCGCCCTTGTATACGCTCTCGGAGCCGATAAAAATGATGCCTCCGATGTTTTGCGCGCGCAGCAACTCCAGATGCCGCGCCTCCACCTGGGATTTTTCGTTGGAATTGCAGATGAACGCGCTGTAACCTGCCTCAAAAAGCGTGCTCTGCGCGGCAAGCGTAATGGTTGCGACAAACTCCTCTGTGATGTCCGGCACAATCAGCCCAATGGTCATGGCGTTGTTAGTCCGCAGACCCTTCGCGATCATGTTGGGGACAAACTGATGAGTCTTGATCACCTCACGGATAATCACTTCGGTTGCGGCGGAATACTTTCCCTTGCCGTTGATGACCCGGGATACCGTCGCGATTGAATACCCGGTGATCTCTGCTATTTTCTTGATGGAGAGTTTCTTTTCCTCCATGCACTGCTCCTATCCGCCAAGCTGTACCTGGCACCCCGTTGCCTCCAGGCTCGTTTTCATATCCGCAAGCTCTTCTTTTTCCATGTTGGGCGTATCCCGGTATTCATAGGGAATTCCCATCAGGTCGTACTTCCCGGCCCCATATTGATGGAACGGAAGCAGATGCGCCTGCCGGATTCCAAGTTTTTGAAACAGTTCCACATAGCCCGCTATGGCCTCCGGCGTGTTGTTAAAACCGGGGATCACGGGAATACGCACAACCATCTCCTTGCCGGAAGCGATTGCAAACGCCAGATTTTCCAGTATCCGTTCATTGCCAACGCCAGTCTTATCCCTGTGCTTCACGCTGTCCGGGTGCTTAAGATCATAGTAAAGCAAGTCAATAAACGGAAGTACGCTCTCAAACGCTTCACGCGAGGCGAACCCCGTGGTTTCTACGGTGGTGTGAATTCCCTCATCCTTAAGCGCCTGCAAAAATTCCAGCAGGAACTCGGCCTGAAACAAGGGCTCGCCGCCCGAGACCGTGACACCCCCGCCGGATTTTTCATAAAAGGGCCGGTCCTTTATTGCTTCCTCCACCAGTTCTCCGACAGTTACAAGCCTGCCCTCCATGTACAGCGCGCGGGGCAGGCATACTTTCGTACATGCTTCACACCGCGTACAGGCGTTTCGGTCAATTTGGATATACCCGTCCTCCCTGACCGATATCGCCTTTTCCGGGCAGGCGGCAACACAGCTATGGCAGCGCCTGCAATTGCGTGGGTTATAGAGAATCTCCCTATGGCGGGATTGCGACTCCGGGTTGGAACACCACCTGCAATTGAGCGGACAGCCCTTAAAGAACACGGTTGTACGGATGCCCGGCCCATCATGGATGGAAAACCGTTGGATGTTGAATATCATCCCCTGTTGCATGGCTAAAGAACATGCTCCGTTCTGCCAATGATATCGTCCTGCGTCTCACGCGAGAGGACGTTGAAGAATGCGCTGTAGCCCGCCACGCGGACGATCAGATCGCGGTGTTTCTCCGGATTTTTCTGCGCGTCAAGCAATATATCTCGTGATACTACATTGTATTGTACATGATAGCCCTTGAGCGTGTCAAAAAATGTACGTAAAAGCAGAATTAGTTTCTTCTTGTCGCGTTCTTCAACCAACGAGGAGGGGTTCAGTTTCTGGTTGAGCAGCACGCCCCCAAGCAGTTCCGCGGTGGGCAGCTTGGATATGGATTTGAACACCGCCGTGGGCCCATGGGTATCCGCGCCATGCGAAGGAGAGCAGCCTTCCGCTAAAGGCTCCCCTTTATAGCGGCCGTCCGGCGTCGCACAGACGCCCGCGCCCTGCGGAACGTTTGCCGAGATGGAGGACGTGCCCGCGTAATAACCGCAGTTGATCGGCCCGCGTCCATAGCGCGTGTTATGGTACTTGGCGATTTCATCGATATACACCTGGTACGAGTCGGCTGTCAGCTTATCGACATAGTCGATATCGTTGCCGAATTTGGGCGCTTCATTGACCACGATGCTGTGGATGCGCTCGCCTTCAGAGCCGCTGTAATTCGCCATCATCGCGTCCCACAGCTGAGCCGGCGTAATGCGTTTTTCCTCAAACACGAGCTTTTTGAGTACGGCAAGAGCGTCGCCCGTGTTGGCGATGCCTACCTGTAAAGGCCCGATGTTGTCATAGATCGCGCCGCCTTCCTTGAGCGTCAGGCCGCGGCCGATGCAATCCGCCACAAAAGCGGAGCACAGCGGGTCTGCCGTTTCCTCCTCAAGCGCAAAGTCTGCGCAGTTGTCCATGATGACGCTTTCCTTGGTGAATATCTTCACGACCTCTTCCCAGACCTGCCAGACCTGGTCAAACGAAGTCATATCGCGCAGATGGCCCATGTCCTTGCAAATGCGCTGCCCGCTCGTCACGTCGATGCCGTTGTTCAGCCCCGCCATAAGGATGCGCGGGAAGTTCAGGAAGTTCATGCCGGACGTCCTGTAGCCGTACTTGCCGGGAATGGACACCTCGATACAGCCGATTGAGCTATAATTGTACGCATCCTCTTTGGATACGCCCCACTTGATGAACGAATCGATCGTGGTTTCGTCGCTGTTGAATGAGGGCATACCAAATCCAAGCCGGATTACCTCAATGCAGTCCTTCATGAAAGCATCCGATATGCCTTTGTGATAACGGACTGACAGGTTGGGCTGCGGCAATTTAAGCCGCGCGACGGACCTGAGCACAAGGAATGAGAGCCTGTTTACGGCGTCCTTTTCGTCCGTGGTCTGGCCGCCGATGCACACGTTCTGGTACAGCGGGCTGCCCGCGGAATACTTGGTATGCGAGGCGCTTCGTACCTTGTTGATGGTGAACGTCTTGAGCCAGAAGTTTGCTAGAAGCTCCGTCGCCTGCTCTTCCGTAAGCCGGCCGCCTTCGATATCCGCAAGGAACGTCGGGTACATGAACTGGTCGAACCTGCCGAAGGAGAGCGAATGCCCGCTGCTCTCCACCTGCAGCAGCAGGTGCAAAAACCAGACGGACTGCAACGCTTCATGGAAGGTGTCTGCGGGATACGCGGGAACCTTTTTGCAGATCCGGGCGATTTCAAGCAGTTCTTCGCGCCGGGCAGGGTCCGCTTCCTTTTCAGCCAGCTGCGAGGCAAGCGCCGAATAACGCTCCGCATATGCAATGCAGGCGTCCAGGCTGATGAGCACAGCATCATAAAAATACAGCTTTTTAAGATCGCTGAAATTGGAAAGGTCAAGCTTCGCCTTGGCTTCCTCGGCATCCTTCCGGACGGCGAGCATGCCGCGCGTAAGCAGCGTTTCATAACTTACCGCAAGGTGCGCATCGCCCGCGGTGATGTTTCCTTCGCAGCGGATAACGCCTGCGTCGTAAAGCAGGCGGCTCATGGGCGGCATCAGCTCAAGCGCCTTTTCCTTGAGCGTCTTGCCTTCCCAGAACGGCGCGATTTCGCGCAGGACGCGTTTGTTTTCCTCGCTGATCAAGAACATGTCCCCATCGCGCTTCTCCAGATCGTCAAGCTCCTTGATTACCCAATCCATCGCATATTCGGGGAAAATCGGCGCGTAGCGGTTGCCGGACGCCTGATTGCCGACGATCAGCGTGCCTTCTTCAATATAAATGCTCATGTTGCGTAGCGTTTTGTCAAACGCAAGCGCACGCTTGAGAATGGGGCGCTTAGAAAGGTTTTCCCGGTATGCCTGCGTGGTATATATTGCACGTTCCACGCAGATTGCAGGCTGCGTGTTCAGCAGTGTCTCGCGCATTTTTGCGATTCTCTGTGTCGATTCTCCGAAATATCCCATAGTACCCTCCCTTAAATCCGCATTGTCGTGCCGCCCAGCGGTCAGCACGGCCTCGAGTCAAACAGCAGCGCAGCGCCAACAACCGCGCAATCCTCGCCGATCTGCGCCGGCTTGAGATAGATTTCCTGATCCTTCGCGTGGTTGTACCGATCGAACGTGGCGCGAATTCTATCAAACAGCGCGTCTCCAAACTGAACCATACCGCCGCCAAACACATAGCAGTTAAAGTTCATGCCGATAAACATGTTATAAACATAGACGCCCAGGTAATACCCCATCTGATCCAGCAGGCGGATTGCGAGCGGATCGTTCTTACAGTACGCCTCGTTGAGGTGCGCGGCGTTAAGCGCATCAAGATCGCCGTTTACAAGATCATACAGCAGCGATTTTTCCCCTGCCTCCAGCGCGAGCCGCGCGTGCTTCATAATCATGGAGCCGGAGGTGTAGCTCATAAAGCAGCCACGGTTTTCGCAACCGCATTCAACCCCCTGATCCGGCGTAATGAGCATGTGGCCCGATTCGCCAGCTCCGCCATACGCGCCGCGAAACAGCTGATTGTTGATGATAAATCCGCTGCCCACGCCCGTGGACACGGCGGTAAAGAGCATATGGTCGAACCCGCACCCGGCGCCGAGGCGATGCTCCGCGAGCGCGGCAATGTTGGTATCGTTGTCGATGATGACCTCCACGCCCGGATAGCGCGCGGAAAGCGCTTCCTTTGCACGGTAGTTTTTGAGGTTGAGCATGTTGGTGGTGAATACGATAACGCCCCGCGCGAAATCCACATAGGAAGGAAAGCCTGCCGCAATGCCTTTCAGATTATCAGCTGTAAGCTTATTGCAGCGCAGGATATCGTCGATTTCGTTGGAAAGTATCTGCGTCATTTCGTCAGGGGTCGCGTCTTTTTTCGTAGCAATTTTGCGATAGTAAACGATTACCCTCGCAGAATTAAACAAGCCAAATGCGATTTTGGTTCCGCCGACATCAATGCCCAGAATATATTCTCTCATGCTGCGCCTCCGGAAATGAATAGGGTTAACGTTTACCCTCCATCATTATACGCCTTTTTTACGACGGATGTCAATGTGGGTTCTTAAAATCTTCAAGGGAGCGGAATCGCCGATACAGACGAAGTCGCTTCCATTTTTTACTTGCCATCTAATTTGTTTTATGTGAAAATAATTACAATGTTTTGGGGGCGGTACAAATAGGAATACCGCTAAAGCGCAAGGAGGCTGCGAATGGAAAAGATCATCGAAGTGGAAGGGCTCAAAAAGTCCTATGGAGCTGTGGAAGCGGTAAAGGGCATCAGTTTTTATGTGGAAACGGGCAAGCTTTTCGCCTTCTTAGGCCCCAACGGCGCTGGAAAATCTACAACCATCGACATCCTCTGCACAATTCTTGAGCCGGATGCGGGGGCCGTCACAATCGACGGGCATGCTTTAGGCAGGGCGGACGCCGCCATCCGTTCCACGATCGGCGTGGTTTTTCAGGACCACTTGTTGGATCCGCTGCTTACAGTGGAAGAAAACATGCGCGTTCGCGGTAGCTTTTACCACAAGAATCGTGCAAAGCTCAACGCGGCTGTGGAATGGGCGGCAAACGCCGCGGCGGTAAAGGAGTTTATCAAGCGCCCATACGGCAAGCTTTCCGGCGGGCAAAAACGCCGGGCGGACATTGCGCGGGCGCTCATCAACACGCCGAAAATATTGTTCCTGGACGAACCCACCACCGGCCTTGACCCGCAGACCCGCAAAAGCGTATGGGAAAGCGTGCAGACACTGCAAAAAGAAACCGGCATGACGGTATTTTTGACCACGCATTATATGGAAGAAGCGGCCGAGGCCGATTACGTGATTATTATAGACAACGGCGAGATTGCCGCTAAGGGAACGCCTACGGCGCTTAGGGAGCAATACGCTAACGACCTTATCAAGCTCTTCCCTTCGGACGAGGCGGCACTCCTCACTGTTCTTGAGGAAATGAAGCTCACCTACATCAGGGTTTCCGACCGGCTTGTGATTAAACTTTCCTCCACGATGGAGGCGCTGCCGCTATTAGAGCGCGCAAAGCCGCATATCGCCGGGTTTGAAGTATTGAACGGCACGATGGACGACGCGTTCATCGGCATCACCGGAAAGGAGATCCGGCAATGATGGGATTTATAAGCAGAAACCTCAAGGTATTTTTCCGGGACAGAGCCTCCGTGTTCTTTTCCCTGCTTGCGGTGTTTATCATCATCGGCATGTACGTGCTATTCTTAGGCGACGTATGGCTCCAAAACCTGCCCGATATGCCGGGCGCAAAGGCGCTGATGGACAGCTGGATCATGGCGGGGCTCCTTGCGGTCACTTCCATGACGACAACGATGGGCGCGTTCGGCACCATGGTGGACGACCGCGCGCACAAGCTCATCAAGGATTTTAGCGCCTCCCCCATCCGCCACACCCAGGTGGCGGGCGGCTACATCCTTTCCTCGTTTATCATCGGCATCATCATGACGCTTATCACGTTGGTGCTGGCGGAGCTTTATATTGCAGGCGGCGGCGGGGCCTTACTGACCTTCGGCGCGCTTTGCAAGGTACTCGCGCTGCTGCTGCTTTCCGCGCTGTGCAACACGGCGATGATCGCGTTTTTGATTTCCTTCTTTAAAAGCAACAACGCGTTCGGTACGGCCAGCAGCATCATCGGCACGCTGATCGGCTTTTTGACGGGCATCTACCTGCCCATTGGCATGCTGCCCGAAGGAATCCAATTTGTTATCAAGATATTCCCCGTTTCCCACGCGGCGCTGCTGCTGCGGCAGGTGATGATGGAAGCGCCCATGCAGACCGTGTTCGCGGGCGCGCCCGCTGAAATGGTGGAGGGCTTCCAGCAGGAAATGGGCGTACTGTTCAAAATGGGCGATACCGTAATGACCACCTGGACCAGCATAGTGATACTCCTTGGCGCGGCGCTGGTGTTTTACGGGCTTTCGATCTGGCGGTATTCGAAAAAGAGCAGATAATTTGTTTTTTGTTGCTGATCCCCCGGAATAGCCGGGGGATTTTTTATGTACCAGCCTAAAAATAGCGATTATCCACTGCTGATTTGCCTGATGAATGGGCTTTTTGCCGGGCCGCTTGAATGGGGTTCAAGTATTTTGAATACCCTCCGCCTTCCCCCTGCCCCGACGATATGGGCGGCAAAAAAACCCTTGCAATTCAATACTCACTTTAGTATAATTATTTTCGCTGCGATAAGCGGCATATATCTGGGTGTGGCGCAGTTTGGTAGCGTGCTTGAATGGGGTTCAAGAGGCCGGAGGTTCAAATCCTCTCACCCAGACCAAATAAAAAAGATGTACCTAATAGGTACATCTTTTTTATTTGGCCTAGCGTAGTCAGGATACGACCTCCTGACCACCGCCGAACCCCTTCGGGGTTCAAGGGGTTGTTCTCCGGTGCGCCATAGGCGCAAAAAAGCCCGCCAGTGGCGGACTTTTCAGGAGAACAACGGGCGGCGGGTCCTGCAAGCGCGTAGCGCGCAGCGGGAGTCCGCCCCGGGCAGGGCAGCAGGAGCGGGCGACGGGTCCTGCAAGCGTGAAGCGCGCAGCGGGAGTCCGCACTGGGCAGGGAGCCGGAGCCGCGAACGGGCGCGCAGGCACCGCGAGCAGTGCGGAGCGGCCGCGCGCCCCGGGCAGGGTAAGGTTCAAATCATCTCACCTCTAATTTTTGCACAAGGCCTGGATATGTGACTGCGCTAGTTAGATTCTGCTAAGGACCGAGTCTTCCATTGACCGAAGCAAAACTAAAAAGGTTTAAAGCAAAGGATTCCAGGTTTATAAAAAACAACTTTTTCCAGATAATGATAGTGGAAAAAGATCTTACGGCTTAATTTTCAAGTTTTTCATCGTATAAGACATCAAGTATTACTGCGCGTTCCTCACCTTTTTTGCTATCACAGAACACTCTATATATTACAGTTTTACCATATATATTTTCAAAATTCAGTTTCGCGTTGTCGCTTTCATGAAAAAATATATTCTCTGGTGCTTTAAGTATAAATCCGTAATAGTATCCATACCGATCTTGCTTTGACTTAACGACCTTCCCACGGTAATTAGGTTCTTCTTCTTTATCAAATTGCATTCCATTTGTTTTCCCACCTCTGATATATGTAAGCATATACTGCGTAAAATTGGCATTATCCTTAATTCCATGGCGGTATTGCTTGCCTTGCGAGTTTACCCAAGATTCTATGACTTCATCAATTAAAAAACAACAGTGTTTTATGCAATCATTGTATTCTTTGATATCATAAATAACATGAATTAGTTTACGGCAATATTCATCTATTTTTTTATTATCATTAATACTTGGCGCGATTCCTGCTACTTGTTCACTAGCCAAAACAAGAATATGGTTTTTATAAGTCTCATAGCGTCTGGCGATATATCCACTAAGCATCAATTTTTCGAAATTTAAATACATTAATGCTGCGACGAAATAAGGATAATAAGATTGGCCTTCAACAAAAATTACATTTTGATACTTCTTCAATAACAACGCTTCATGAGATGAACCATTATGCGGAGAACGAAGAAATATGCTAGCAAAACTTTGAATAAGTGTTTTTAATCCTGCAACCTGAGTGGGTCTAATTGAAGTATCATGCATATATTGTCTAGATCGTCTCTCATAATATATTAAGTCTAGGCTTTTACCTTCTTGTATTACAACAAAGAATTCCTCTAAATTTTTGTGAAATTCTCGAGTAATTTCGAAGGCTTCATTATAGACAATATTTTGACTATTTGTTCCTTTAACAATCGAATTAGTAAGTTCGTCCTTGTCTGTTGCAATAATTTTAGCAATTATTGTAGCTGAAATTAAATTAATACCCTGCTTTTGGGCCTCGAATAGAACGTGGCAAGTTTGGCATCCATTAACAATCTGAGGATTAACCAAAGTAACTTTTCGATTACTTGGGACAATAGATGTACATACTATAGTAATACCATTGTTAAGCAATGAAAAATTACTGGGGTTATTGGATAGTGTATCTAATATCTCATTATTGATTGATGTATTTCCTTGATAATCCCGCACATTATCCGTAAAAAGAGACTTCCTAATTATTCCTTCGTCGGTCGTAATCATCTTTACAAGCTCTAAGGAATTGCATAATACAATTAAGGAGTTTTTAACACCCGAAACCTCATTTAGCTCGAAACTATCAATAACATTCATTATTGTGGAAAATGTATGCTCGTTCTCTTCACAAATTTTTCTTAAAACACCGCTATCAATATGAGTAACAATAACCTCTGCATAAGTTTTTAAATCAGAAATGTCACTATATAGTTTCTTTGTTTTTGCTAATACATGTGGATTATCTCGCCACTGCCCAAAAATCACATAATATATTCTAATGCTTGGGTTCTTCTCCCACCTGAGTATTACATCATCAGAAAAAATATGATCTTTGACCCTCAATAACTCATCAATTTTTTCATTATGGGGTTCATAGTGATCTTCGCCTAAAAAATCTATTATTCCATCTGTAAATTTTCCATATTCACCTGAATCTATGCTCTCCTTATATTTTGATTGCACGAAAATGAACTCAACATTAATACGCTTATGTAACTCGATTATATTATCAACATCTTTGATTGAGGTAACAAAAAGTCCATTCACTTTAATTGCGATGCCGTCAATACCCATGTCATTGGAACCACCAACAGACATATATGAAAGCAAACCAAAGTTACTTTTTGTAACATCTGGTTGGTGCATTTCAAGAATTGCATTATTGACAAGTAATTCAAATGCGGCACTATCAGACAACTTTTGATAGCCATAAATAGTTTTAAATGACTTAAGACGTGCATTAATCATTGGTTCAAATCTCATATTTGCTACCCCATATGATGTTTTTGTCGTTTTATATACAATAACATAAATTGGTGCATAGCACTATGTATTTCAAGGTAATAATCTAAAATATTGGAGTAATATCTCTCAACCAGACTGTTTACAAAACCACCTTCAATGAAATCTTGATTTTCTTAAGTGAATTTGATAAATTTGTTGTGATTAACAGCAAAGGAAGTATTCCATAAGCTCTGGCGCAAATACAAAACCGAACTCCCTGACGATGCCACCTCTGCTATAAATTTGGCCACAAGCAGGTCGTTATAGATCTTCGCATTAGGCCGGATGGTACCCGCCACCGCAAATACACCTAAAAGTTACTCCGACCGCTCCACAAACCATCTTCCCTCCTCATCAAAAAGGAATATACTTTCCCGCCTATCTCGCAGGTATAGCGTACCCCCGCCCCTCCGGCTTTGTTGCGTACAATTCCAACGTTGTCGTCGGATTATGCAAGCACTACCGCGAGTTTGTTTGCGCACGGGCTATGCATGGATGCTGCCAAAGCTCGTTATCAGCGAAAACCCCTATTTCTTGCGTTGGCCTATGCTGTCTATCATTATTCCAGAGATTCCGGCCAATATCGGCGTGATGAATATGCCGGTTACGGATAATACTGCAACACAAATTTTATATTTGAATCCCTCAATTTTTATAAAGTTTTTTACGCCCACAATCGCAAACGGTAAAAAGACGCCAAATAACAGCACCGTCCAAACCATAGGCGTATAGGAAAGGTAAGAAATCGAAACTGCCGTAACGCTAACAGCTATGCCTAATAAACCAAGCAAAATAGCTGCAGGCCGAATGGGGCGTCCTATGTGATACAGTGGAATTAAAAAACTGCGCCAGAGCGCGCTCGTTTGCGCTCCGCCACATATGCCGCCTATCATATTTCTAGCAGAGGCCACAAGAAAGGATTCTTCGGTCTTTAGCACCTCTGTTGCTTCTTTTTCTTCCGCATAAATAATTGTTTGGATCGACACCGTATCAATACTCCATATAAAAACAACGAACAACGCAAAAGGCAGTGTCCGGAATATTGTTAAAACATCCAGGCCAAATCCAATGCCCCACAATTCAGTCCACCAATAGAACGGGTTCATGTTGGGTAATCCAAAATGCACAGCCGGTGTGATGCCATAGCCAGGTATGAAAGATAACAATATCGAGACCGCCGCAGCGATCAGTATGATCAGCCAACTCTTCTGCCGCTTTATCAGCACAAAATAAGCAACTGACAGCAAGAGTAATATCAGAACCAGTAGAAGAAAGTGTTCTCTGAAAAAATGCAATAGCTTCTGAAGTGACAAAACGATGCCGGACATGCCAAAAGCAATCGCAAGGCTTGCTTTGCTGACAGTACCCGCAAGTTTAATCAGCTTCCCTAAGAGCCCGGTTTTTACGCCAATCATGCCAAACAAACCAACAAGAATACTTAAAACAAATGGATGTACGCCAGATTTTGCCATAATCGGTATCAGTACGATCAGCGGAGCCAGTGTTCCCGCAGGAGAAACACTCTTGAGCAGAAACGCGGACAGCAACGCTATCAAACTGCCGATGAATATTTCCAGCCTCACATTTTCAAGCACAAAATGCGGGGCACCGATGGAAAACTCATGCGCCCACATAAAAGCAAATGATGATGCGAGCGCTACTTTTCCGATCAATCCGGAAAGTGCAGGTATGATGTCGATCATTTTGATCGAATTGATATGTTCTTTTCTGATACTCATGGCCTGCCACCTCACAACATTGAAGCATCCCCGCCCGTTTTATCCGGCCGAGGATGCTTCCTTAGCTTGCGTATTAATAAGAACGCATGGGAATCAAATCAATATATTGCGAGAGCGGCGCGTCCTGCAGCAGGCAGGCAATGATTTGTCTGCCCAAAGGATGCAGCGCCTCTGTGTTGTATTTTTCCGCTTCGCTCTTAAAAAAGTCCGTCAGCATCTTAGCGCCCGCCATATATCCATCTGTGCCCAACTGAGCCTGCATTTCAGGCTGCAAGAAGTGCTTGCGGACAAATTGCCCATCCAGCTTCAGCGAGTCAAGGCAGAACCCAAGGAGCTGGCAAGGGGCTTCCACAAGATGCTCTGGCTTGAACTTCGCGCTTCCGCGACGCGCAATGTATTCGCGCGCGATCCACTGCGGCATGAATCCAACCTTATATGCGCCAATATGCTGGTTAGGAATCAGAACGTATCTGGTGCGGGACGTCTTTACAATCTGATCCAGCAAAAGATTTGCCTGTTTGATGCGCTTTCCGGTTGCAAAGGGCCAATAGGAGCCCACACCTTCGCTTGTCATACCGGCTGAATCGATAATGCTGGGGTTGTTGAAGCCGCGCGGCGCAACAAGCCTCCACAGCCAGGCGAGCGAAGGCGGAAGGATGTGCAGCATCCCTAAAATTCCATAGGAAGGATTGTCCCTTGTGCTCATGGGCGTGCGCACGCCAAAGCTGCGGACGTCAACCTCAACGGCTTCCTCCACAATATCCGGCACAAGACGCCGGGGAAGAATAACGCGCGGGTTGGGGCAGGGTTTCCCGTCCGAATCAGGCGTATGTTCCCAAACAAGGCAGGTAGCGCCTTCAACGCCCTGGATATTTAAAAACACAAGGGGCTCCTGCGGCTGCGTCAGTATTTTTTCGTACTGGGGCGATGTGCCATACTGCTTGATATGGTCTAAGCGCAGGAACCAGCCTTGTTCCGCATCCTTTACAACAAGCCTCCTGCTGCCGTTTTGCATGGCAGGGTGGCACAACGCCATATCGTCCGTGACAGGGCGGAGCGTACACGAATCAGAGAGTTCCATGTAGGTCTTTTCGCCAGTTATAAGATTTTGCCCGAGCATAATCCTGCCATCGGGTTGCTTGTGGATGTTCTCTATCATCTCACTTTTGCCGCCGCCCGAAGCCCCTTCGTGCATGATGACAATCTCGTTGTCATACGGGGTAACGACCTTGACCGTGGAAGCATGCGCCGTGACCCAGCCTTCCCGCTCACCGATGTTCAGTAGGACACCGTAAATGCCCTTCTTAGCGCTTGGGCCCGGGTACAGGTTATAGGAAAACACTTCGTGCAGGTCTTTGAGCCTGTTGTGCACAACAATCTGCTTGCCGTTGAAGTGGGTGTGCCGGAACGTCGGCGCAAGGTAGATAATCGACTTGGGTTGAAAGCCATCATGTACAGCATCCAAGGGCAGAAAACCCTGCAGGTCCGCAAGCGCGCCTGCGAAAAATGCGGCATTCAGCGGCGCAACCAAAAGTGAATCATAGCCAAACTCAGATCCGCCAGCCATAAATGGCATCAAAATGAGTTCTTGGCCCTTGAGCCAATCAAGGGTCGCCTGCCGCAGAGGCTTAAACGGCTCTCCGTATACATCGACGTATCTCGCTTTATCCGTTTCACCGTCGTCGCCCACAACCAGGCAGTCCGGGTCGCGCCTTCGCATATAGTCTTCCGTGTAGTTCACGACAATACCGTTTTTGCACCGCACCACGGTTGCCTCCAGCCTCGGCTCGCTATCTCCAACCTCATATGCAACGTTGTAGCTTGTGTTCTGCGCACCGCCGAGAGAGAGGCTGATCAATTCTTCTCTTGAATTGGGGCAGATGATGCTCTTGCTCCAATTCAGCAGAAGCGCGACATCGCCCGGGAGGCGAAGCTTTGCCATAACCCGCTGCTTGATCGTTTGTTGATCTGGATAATACGGTTTGACCGTGCTCAATTGACCCATATTCGCCTGCATGTAACAAAATCCTTTCTAAAAAAAACGCCGATATGCCAAATAACGTTTGGCATATCGGCTTACTTTCAACTTAGCTTTGCTAATTTGGTCCGTCTTCCGAAATTATTTTTTGGTAACCATTTCTTCAATATCACGGTCCACCGTGATTACAATAATCTTTTCCCCGGTTTTGGTGCTGATGTCCGAATGGGTGCTGACGATGGCTACATCGACCACTTCCGTAATCAATGTTTCCAGATATCCTCTCCCGCCTTCAAACAGCGAAGAACGCATTGTTTTGAAGAGCTCAATTCCTGCCGGAGTGTCGGTCAGCTTCTGCTCGGATGGGCTTAAAAATCCCGACAATCTTACCACAATCAAGTCCTTGACTATAAAGGTACGTATCGACTTTGGGCCCCTGCCCATGTACTCTACTTCGAATTTGCTTATCGCTTCACTGATCTTTGCTTCCAATTGACCTTTAGTCATGAATTATTCTCCCCAATACAATTCATATTCTAGTCTATTTGTTTTGTTATGTCAATGATTTTTGCGTGATTTTGCAATGCCGATACTTGTAAATTTCATTTTTAAATATTATTATACCCGTCTTTAAGTCCGTATACGAAAGTCAATGGGCCATGAGGCTGTCCACCCCGAACTGCTGTTTTAAGAGCATAGAAAATCCATTTTCGGGGAGAGGTATACTTATCTCCCGGCAGCAAACGCAGCAATGCGACCGGATGCATTTTCGCGTAGTCCTTGTGCGTTTGGCTGCTGCTCCGGTATTTTCGCCGCAGGCGGTCAGGATAAATCGTCTGCTTCCCGAAAAATGTCGAAACATGGTTTTACGGAATTTGAAGTGCATGGTATATTAATTTGTGGGATATATGGATGCAGGGGGGGCCTATGGTACATCTTGCCGTCTGTGACGACAATTTCAACGAGTTATCCAACATGGGGCAGCTCATTATCGTGAAAAACAATGAAGGCATTCAACGAATCCTGATCTCTCATTTGGTTTTTGCTGAGGTCATCGGCAGATATGTGTTGTATCATATTCGCTCCGGCAAGGTAATCGAATGCATGGATTCCTTTTCCTCTGTCTGCGACAATCTTCTCAAGTACGGTCAATTTATCAAGCCCCACCGAGCTTTCATCTTTAATATGCAATATGTGGATGCTATTCGGAATAATCAGGTGATATTGCAGACACTCTCGTCCGTTCCCATTGCGCAGGGCAAGGCGCGGGAGATTAAGCAGCAGTATTTGGATTTTCTAATGGAGGGGGAATAAATATATGATAGAAACTGTCATTGCATTCTCCCGCTATCTGGTCGCCCTAGTATTCGGCACGGTGGTTTCGATCAGTTTTGCCGGTATGGAGCGCACACGGAAGAATTATCTGGCTCTGGGGTGCTTTACGGCAGTTTTCTTTATACTGCAGGTCGCAAGTTTATTGCTCTTTGGCATGGATACGACAATCAAGATATACCCGCTGCTTTCCCATCTGCCGGTTTTTGTTTTTATTGTCATATACTTAAATCGCTCATGGCTGGTTTCGCTGACAAGCGTGTTTGTATCTTTTCTGTGCTGCCAGCCCCCGCGGTGGATTGGCGCAGTCGCGGGCGAAGTATTCAATACTGCTTCCGCTGACCATCTCGGTTATATCACTACCGCGTTTTTGATGTACTATGTTCTGCAAAAGTATGTAGTGAAATCTGCGCGGTATCTGATGGGTCGCTCCGTAAAATCCTGCTTGCTGTTCGCCGCCATGCCGGCCCTTTACTATCTTTTCGACTATACTGCCACCGTGTACACCGATTTTATGTACAGCGGAGTACGCTCGGCTGTACAGTTCATGCCCTTTGCGATCGCAGCATTCTATTTTGTGTTTGTCCTCCTTTACTACGCCGAAATGCAAAAACAGGCAATCATCCAAAGTGAGCGGGATATGCTGGACACGCAGCTTAGGCATGCGCAAACAGAATTTGCGTCCCTGCGGCAGATGCAACAGAACGCGGCCGCCTATCGGCATGATATGCGCCACCATTTTGCTCTATTGCAAGGACTGGCCTCTGAAGAACGCATAGATGAAATCAGAGAATATCTGCGGACGGCTCAATCTGATATGGACGCAATCACCCCCATTCGCTTTTGCGATAATGAAACCGTTAATTTGATCCTGTCCGCTTTCGCCGCAAAAGCGAAACAATCGGAAATCCTGTTTAGGGTAGAAGTGAACCTGCCCGACTCGCTTCCGTTCAGCGACACCGAGCTTTGTTCGCTATTGTCCAACGCTTTGGAAAACGCCATAAAAGCCACGGAAAATATTGCGGACAGCAATGAGCGCCATATCAAACTGTATATGTATTTCAAGAATAACAAGCTGTGCATTGACATCCGGAACAGTTATCAGACTGAGCCGATATTCCATGATGGCCTACCCGTATCAAAAGAACAGGGGCATGGCTTTGGAACGAAAAGCATGGTTCGTATCGTGGAAAATCACGGCGGCGTATGCCGGTTTTTGGTTAAGGATGGCTGGTTCATATTTCAAGCTGCCACATAGTCTTGGATGATCGGTTACTTCACCATTATCATGAACCCCTCCCCTCCACAAACCAACGCCCTTCTTCATCAAAAAGAAATGTGGCCTTGCCATTTACTTCGCAGGTGTATCGTATGCCGGCTCCGCCCGCCTTAAGGCTTGCCGCAGGACTTATATCGAGGATCCGTCCAATTAAGAATCTGCGTCCGTCCTTCCATACGAGTCCCAACGGGCGCTTCTTCCCGTTTTTGTCTATCAACACAAGAACATCAATATACTCTTTATTGGCCATGTAACCACCCCCTTACGCAAAATAACCGACCGGATGAATAATGTGGTCGCCCTTGGCGTTGAACTGTTTCAACGTGGGATCTGTACTCATCACCGCCCGGGCGATTGCATAATGGCCGAAACGGCGCCGGATATCGTCTATGGTCCGCTCCAGGCTTTCCTGCCGTTCACGCTGCTGCTCGTTTCCATACATGGTCAGCTGTACGTTTTCATGGGCGCTTACAAGATCGCATGCTCTCACGCCAATGCTGCGCAAAGGCCGCTCCCACCGGTAATTCTGTTCTAAGAGTTTCATGGCGGCCGCGCAAATCTCCCCGGATATACATGTGCTTTGGGGCAGTTTCAACTGTCGCTCAAAACTGATCAGCGTATTGTCCCGCACCCCAATTTGGATGGTGCGGCCCTTTAACCCCTGTTCCCGCAACCGGGCCGCCACGCTTTCCGCCAGGTTGTAAAAGACAATCTTTGCGTCCTGGGCGTTATTGATATCCCGCGGTGTGGTGGTGGAGTTTCCAATGCTTTTGATAACCGCCTCGTTGCCAGCGCGGGCTACGGGCGTTGTATCCCATCCGTTTGCGAAGGTATGGAGCACATACCCCCACTTGCCGAACCAATCATGCAGGACATCCGAAGGAGTCTCGGCAATGCCGCCAATCGTGGTAATCCCCCGTCCATAAAGCTTGTGCTGCGTAGAGCGGCCAACATAAAGCAGGTCTTCCGCCGGAAGCGTCCACACCTTCTGCTTGAAATCATCTTTGGTAATAGTCGTTACCGCATCGGGCTTCTTCATATCGCTGCCCAGCTTGGCAAAAATCTTGTTCCATGATACGCCTATGCTTACCGTGATACCCAGCTCCCGCTTCACGCGCCGGCGGATTTCTTCGGCAATCTGCGCCCCGCTGCCAAACAGGTGCTGGCTGCCGGTGACGTCGAGCCAGGCTTCGTCCAGACCAAACGGCTCCACCTGATCCGTGTATTCTGCGAATAAGGCGCGGATCATGCGGCTGAAGCGCAGATACAAGGAATAATTCGGGGGTAACACAATCAGGCCAGGGCACTTCTGTTTCGCCTGCCAGATGACCTCACCCGTTTTGATGCCAAAGGGCTTTGCCTCTTGGCTCTTTGCAAGAACAATGCCGTGGCGCGCCTCAACGTCGCCGCCAACAACAACCGGCTTTCCGCGTAGCTCCGGCCGGTGCAGAATCTCGATGTTGGCATAGCAGCTGTTGATATCCACATGCAGGATCGCCCGTTCCATGTTCGCTCTCCGTTCTCAATTTTAGAACATATGTTCCATTATAGTATATGAGGCTGCCCTCCAAAAAGCAACGGAATCTCTTGGAAGCATTTGAGTTTGCCGAAAACCGCTTTGTTGGGAAATGCTTGACAAATTGGATAAAATGCATATAATTGGAACGTAATTTAAATATGGCCAACTTTTTCGGGGAAGTAGCCATAGGAAAGGAGCGTTTTATGAAAAATCAAATTGTTTTGAAAGGAAATGCAATGAAACGCATTTGCTTTATTCTTACTGCTATTACAGGGAGTATTCTTCCGGAGCAGCATGTT
>JAEYSE010000071.1 GCA_023435025.1 Bacillota bacterium | reverse complement strand
TTTTAGCGTATCAATAAACTTCATGAGGGTTTTAAGGTATCGGCGCTTCCAGGGCCGCGTCCTCGGCGGGAGACGCCGAAGGCCTCTAGGCCTGCGGGCCGTCGTGTTAATTTTTTATGGGGAAACTGCGTTTCCCCACATCCCTTCCTTTATAACGCCTGTAGTGGGGCGCGGGGGATGGCGTCCTTCTACACAACATCGCTATCCTCTGAGCAAAATAGGCTGTAATTGCTCGCCCAATACCGCCTGCTCGATTGTGGGCAGTAGCTTCGTGTAGTCCGCTATGAGCGAGTTGCTTTTGTGAACGGGGTTATCCTGCCCGAAGGGGGCGAAATAAACGTTCCTTGCATTGAGCAGCAGGCCAAGGTTTTTTGCGTTGGCGGAAAGTCCGTCGTTTGTGGAAATGGCGATCACAACGGGCTTCTTGTTGCGCAAATGCGCTTTGGCGGCCATAGTCACGGGCGTATCCGTCACCGCGTTCGCAAGCTTCGCGAGTGTATTCCCCGTGCACGGGGAGATCACAAGCACGTCGAGGAGCTTTTTGGGGCCGATCGGCTCAGCATCCTCTATAGTGGCGATGGGTTCCATGCCCGTAATCTCCACGATGCGGTCATGAAAGTATTTTGCGGTGCCAAAGCGCGTATCCGTAGAGGCCACCGCGAAGGAAACAATTGGGGTAATTGTAGCGCCCGCTTCTTTTAACGCCTGCATTTCCTTGAGCGCTTCTTCCAATGTACAAAACGAGCCGGTCAGAGCGTAACCGATGCGTAAATTATTCAAATCCGAATTCACCTCTGCTTTTCAAGCGGTCCAGTATGGCGTCCTTTAGGTATTCTGCGGCGGTGGCGGGAGCGACGCTCCCCGGAAGAGAACCCGCCTTGATCACGGTCAATCCCAGCGCGTCCGCGGCGGCAAGATCGATGTTATCCATGCCCGAGGCAAGTTCTATGATGATGGTATCCTTGCGCAATTCCCTGAGCAGCGGGGCGGTCAAAAGGCGCGCGGGCACCGTATTCACAACAAGGTCGGAAGAAGACAGGATGCCCGAAAGCTTCGCGAGTTTCACGCAGGTGTGCCCGTTTGCGCAGGCCTCCGCAAGCTCGGAAGGCTCACGCGAGACGACTGTGACCCGGCAGCCGCAGGCGCAAAAAATACGCGCCACCGCCTTCCCGACACGCCCGTAACCGATCACAGTCAAACGGCTTTCGTGTATGGTAAAGGGAGTATTTTGCAGCGCGATCATCAGTGCGCCTTCTGCGGTGGGAATGGCATTTTTGATACAGAATGCGTCGTCGTCCAGCAAATTGCAATAGAATACGCCTTTGCTTGTGGCATAAGAAAGATCTTCCGCGCTGATGCGCCCGGCGAAGCACGCGGAGCCGGGGGTAAGGCTCTCAAGCGCCGGGCGCACTGCGTGAAGCGGGGTATGCAGTTCCAGAACAAGTACGCAGGGGCAGGGAACGCTCGTTGCCCGCGCCGCTATATCGGGCATGAGTTCCTGCAAAATCACATGGTAGCCGGCCGCCTGAAGCTGCTTTGCAAGGTATGCATTGCGGGGGTCCTTGCCGCGAATAAGGAATGTAATGGATTCACGCATACCCTGCCGCCCTCCATGAAAGCGCTAATGGCCTATTACCAATTCCAAACATAAACGCAACGTTGCCGCGGCTTTTCTCATGCTAGGCGGTGTCGCCTTACGCTTTAGCGTAGCACTTCTACGCCGAACTTCGGCTCGTTCCACGCCTCGAAATTTCCCCGCCTGAGTTGGACGCCTTCATGCTTTTCATTGGTATAAAATATGTACTTAGGATGGGTTCGGTGAATGTTCAGGTGCGCCCATTGCAATAGGCTGTGGCCTCGCTGTGGAGCCGGCACCGCAGACGCATTAACGCAAAGGGAAACAGGCGCGTGCTGCGCGACGCGCCGAGGATGGTCATATAGCTTCTGTTTGCGGTCTCGATGATGGAAGAGGATGCCAAGTGAATGAGGAGGCGTCGGGCTATTTTAAAAATTCGGCACATTCATTTGAGATTAATTAATAAATCGATTGCTCCACGTCGGTGATAAAGGCCTCGGTATTTTCTTCAATAAAGCACAGGACATGCGAAAGCGTGCTGTCGCCCTGTGCCCCATCCGCCACGACGGCTGCGACCCCAAGTACAATGATCTGATGGATGTCCTGTTCGTCCACCTCGGCGACGGATACGTTGAACTTTGTCCTGATTTTGGCACAGAGGCTTTTGACTTCCGAACGCTTCTCTTTCAAATTGTGTACCCAGTTGGCGTGCAGGTTGACTCTCATGATCGCAATGCGCATTGTCTTGCCTCCTTTTGGGTTTGCTCTATTATCCTAGTATACCCCAGCAATATCCGTATATGGAAGGAACCCGGTCCGCAAATTTTGAGGATCATTCGTTCCGGAAATACGTCAATTCAGTTTGACCGCCCGACCGGCGCTGTTGGCGAAGGCGCGACTGAAACCCTTATCTGAATGTTTAACACGGCGGCCGCCCGTTTAAATGCGGCTGCGAATAGGCTGCGGCATCCGGCCTGAAACCCACTCATTCCCCTTGCGTACAGGCGCGATACCATGTATACTTCCATTAGCAGAGTAGGCGTTGTGCGTAAGGTAATATCTTATGCGGCAGGGGATGGGAAGTTGCCTCTGCCCGAACGGGCCGCATGGCCCCGGGTCGATCGCCGCGTCCGCTGCGCAATACGCCCAGAGTCTGGGTAGGTTGCGCCCAAAATAACGGGCGTTTTTTTATGCGCCCGCTCAGGAGGCGCTTTTTTTCATGAAAACGGGGTTTCAAACAAAAAGGCTTGTTATTTGTGCACTGCTCACGGCCATAGGAGTGCTGCTCGCGGGGCCGTTGAGCATACCGGTATTCCCGCTTGGTATCTACTCCCTCAAGATCGGCCTGGGTACGCTGCCCGTGATCCTCTCGGGAATCCTGTTTGGGCCGGTATACGGCGGGATCGTCGGGGGATTGACGGATATACTGCAGGTTATGCTTTTCCCAAAGGGTGCGTATGTGCCGTGGTTTACGGTTGTAGGGATTTTAACGGGCTTGCTACCTTCCCTCTTCTTTAGAAGCGGGCAAAGGCCCACGCTGCCGCGGCTGTTTCTTGCAGTGGGCACATCCCAGGTGTTCTGTTCCGTCATATGCAACACGGCTTTATTGGTGTTCTTGTACGGCGTACCGCTTGAAACGATACTGCCCCTGCGGGCTATCAACCAAGCGGTTTCCATCCCGGTTTACGTATTCCTTCTGTTTTTGCTGCTTCCGTTGCTCAAAAAGGTCGGCGTGAGCGGCATTTCGAAAATGGAACCCAAAAAAGAATAAGGCGTAAGTGAAATCAAACTACGAGTATAGCCGGACTCCTGCGTCTTGGGGTCCGGCTTAATTAATTGCAAACCTGCCACCGAGCCACATGCGTTTTCGCTGCGTATGCAATGATCGTTTTCAAAGCAGCATCTCCAATAGTTACTCACGTTACAGAAGTCAGATTCCTAATCAAAACGGAGAATTGGCGCGTCCCTTTCTAGTACTACCAAATATTTACACGCCATATAAATACTATATTTTTCAACAAAAATGCGCCCCCGGTAGGGGGCGCAAACGTTAAAAACTATGAGTGAAACCGGTTAGGCCTTTTTCTGCTGGCTGAAAAAGCTGCCGATCGTCATGATGATGGCAAATACCAACAGGTACCACGCAACATTCATACCATGTGCAAATATCGCCGCTACCACCATGAATACGGACCCGAGTATGGCGAGTGTGGGCATCACATACCGCTTGAACGGGGAAAGCGCCGTTTCCTTCTTCATCAACATGATGAATATGGGAATGTACGCCGCGTAGATCGTGACGATAGGAAGCTCCGAAGAATCGAACGCAATCGGGCCGAACCAGGGCTCCGTCAGCTGGGCGCCGTAGAAATATAAGAGCCAGAAGCCGCACAGCAGCAAGCCGAAAATGGAGGAGTTGGCCGGCATGTTGGTGGCCTTGTCCACCTGCTTGAACATTTCGGGTTTCGGGCCGACGTTGCGTGCGGCCAGCGTATACATGCCGCGGGTGCAGCCCAGCATCAGGCCGTTGAGCGTGCCCAGGCAGGAAATGACGACGAACACGAACAGCAGCGTACCGCCAACGTTGGAGAATATCTTGGTGAACGCGGCCTTCGCACCCTCTTCTCCGTTCTGCATCATTTCAGCGTTGCTGATCCCGCCCGCAAGGCCGACGTAATAGAGGATATACACAGCTACTACGATGAGCGTGCCAAAAAGCAGCGCCTTGGGTAAATTCTTCTTTGCGTCCTTGAGTTCGGCGTTGATGCTGGTGGCAATGATCCAGCCTTCATAGGCGAACGCGGTCGCAACCACCGCGGAAAAGAGTGCGGTACTCTTGTCCACCGGTACGACGGCGGTGGTGAAGTTCTCTATGGTCATGCCGTTAAAAAGCCCCGTCACGGTGCCGATTACCGCCATCAACAGCAGCGGAATGAGCTTGATGACGGTGGTGGAGACCTGAAATTTTCCAGCAAGAACAGGGGAGAGAGCATTGATGGCATAGCTGCCGATCAAATAGAAGCAGGAAATCACCATGCATTCCGCGCCTACAATGGAAAAGCCCAGCAGCACACAGGTATAGCGCGCGGAGACCCAGGCGAGAACCGAAGTCAGCGTGGGGTAGTAGATGGTCGCCATGAACCAGCCGATGTAGTAGCCGTATTTTTTACCCATGGTCACATCCGCATAGTCCACCAGGCCGTTGACATACTCGTACTTGGTTGCCATTGTCGCAAACGTGTAGGCGCAGACGATCATAATAAGGCCGCCGATGATCCAGGCGAGTATGCCCAGCGGCTGATCCCCGCCGGTGGCGGTGAGTATCTTTTCCGCTTTAAAGAACACACCGCTTCCAATGACGATGCCGACCACCATTGCCACGGCGGTAAATAGTCCATATTTCTTTTTGAGTTCCCCGTCCATACTGATCCCCCTTGATTTTGATTGCGCGCATGCAACCGCTTGAAAGCGCGCAAAGATTTTAGATGCTGTATATAGGTTTCATTTTGCAGGCTGCGCCCCTTTGCGCGGCGAAAATAATATATTCTTCACGTATTATCGCGTAACAGAGGTGCTCTGTCAAGACTACGTTGGGGCGGACCCCACGGAATCGCTCTTTTTGGAGAAAGATTTTAATTGGAAAAATAGAAAAAAGAATTCGAATTAAATGAACGCTTTGTAAAGCCCGCTTGGAAAGCGCATGAATTAAAGGGCAGAATATATGTACATAATTTAATAATTCCGGAAATAAGAAAAATATAATTCAAATTTAAAATATTCGATAAAGCAAAAAAGCAAGAAGTTATGGGGCGTTTTTGAATTTTATTTTCCGGGTAATTTATTTGAAATAATATTCGAATTGATTTCTATTTATTTTGAGGCTGAATGCATTGAATTTTTAATAATTAAAATTAAATAAAAATGCACAGCGATATTCCCGTGCATTTTATTTGTATCGATAAAAAACAAACTTGAATCCCCAGTTTTTAATGTGTGCGCAGCCAAGCCATGATATAGAGAACACTTAACAGCAGCTGCAGCACAAATAAGCCGATGCAAACATTTTTTCGCACCGTATCCTTGCGGCGGTGAAAAATATTCACTCCCACCAAAGGCACTACGGGGATGATGCCCGCGCAAAATATAAAGGCTGCAGTCATGGAACATTCCTCCCGAAACATATGTGTCTTGGCCTGTCATACAAACTATAAATACCGTACCATATATTTGTAACATCCAACAATCGGAGGTTACTGGAAGCCATGGCAGACATGCCCCGCAACGGATGTTAAGGATGTGAAAAGAAAACAAATATTCGCATAAAGTGGTTTTCCTTTCAAACGCTTTCTGATACAATAGGAAAAGCAAAAAGAACCGGGAGGGCATTATGGTCAGACACGTGGTTTGCCAGAAATTTGCGGACGCGGCGGACGCGCAGGAAGCGGCGCGCATGCTGCGGGAGTTGGTGGGTGCTGTTCCCACATTGCGCAGCATGGAAGTCGGCCTCAACGAGCTATCATCCGAGCGCGCCTACGATCTTGTACTCATCGCCACGTTTGATGATATGGAAGGGCTGCACGCGTATGACGCCCACCCCGCCCACGCGGCGGTACGCGCGTTTATCAAACCCCGCCGCACGGGAACCGTATCGGTGGATTATACGTTTTGATTTTAGGGCTGTTGGCCCTTGAGGAGCCGCTGGAGGCGGAAAGAACCGATGAACGAATTTAAGGTGTCTTCCCCGTTTGAGCCGCAGGGCGATCAGCCGCAGGCGATCGATACGCTTGCAAACGGCGTCATGCGGGGGGACAGGCTGCAAGTGCTTTTAGGCGTAACGGGCAGCGGAAAAACATTCACCATGGCCAAAGTGATCGAGCGTGTGCAGAAGCCTACGCTCGTATTGGCGCACAACAAAACGCTTGCGGCGCAGCTTTGCTCTGAGTTCAAGGAGTTTTTTCCGGACAGCGCGGTGGAGTATTTCGTTTCCTATTACGATTATTATCAGCCGGAAGCGTATATCGCCTCCTCAGATACCTATATTGA
>JAEYSE010000058.1 GCA_023435025.1 Bacillota bacterium | reverse complement strand
CATGTTGCCCTTCATTTCTGTTGAATAAATCACTTCGCATTCAAAATGGATGACGCAGCCGGACAGCGGCGCAATGCCGCCCGCTTTTGGCTCCAATGTAGTAAGCCCCAAAGCCTGCTTTTTGTCTCCATCCCGCCCAGAGCGGGAACCGCAGAAGCCAAGCTCCTTTTTCATGGTGCCTGCAGCGGGAACGGATACGGTAAATACGCGATCCCGTTCCAGCAGCGAATGCGAATACCGGGTATGCCGAACCAATACCGTGCAGACGGGAATGCTCCAAACCACCCCCCACTGCGCCCAGCCGATTGTCATGGGGTTTTGTTCCTCTTTGCCAGTCATCAAAAAAGCGCCGCCATGTTGTAACTGCCCGCATGCTTCTTCCAGCAGTGCCTTGTACGCTTCGTCTTGCATGTTTATCTCCTTTGTCCTTTATCTAGGATGCCGCAAGGGCGTCCGCTTGTTCTCTGACTTCATCGAGCGCGGCCCAAAGCTGCGCGTCGTCATCTTCATCGATCCGCACAACGGGCAACCCCTTCACGTTATCGGCCAAATCAATATCGATATCGGGCACAACGCCTGTACCGTCCACATACTCGCCGCTTGGCGTGTAGTAGGCGGCGGTGGTCAGTTTCACCCAGCCGCCGTTGCTTTGAAGCTGTATGGTGGTCTGCACCACGCCCTTGCCGTATGTCTTTGTGCCCACTACCGTTCCGGTACCGCTGTCCTGTACGGCGGCGGCAAGTATTTCGCTTGCGGACGCTGAGTTTTCATTGACCAGTACTGCCAACGGCACGTTGATGCCCTTTGAATCCGAGCGGAAAACCTCCTCCTGCCCGTCCGTGCCCCGCACGGAGACGATGACGCCCTCCTTCATCAGTGCGTCCGCCACTGCCACCACCTGGCTTAGCTCCCCGCCCGGGTTATCCCGGATGTCGATGACCAGGCTGCGCATGCCCCGGTCGGTAAGGTCCCGTAACGCTTCCGCAAATTCGTCCGCGGCGGTACCAGTGAACTTGTCGAGCCGTATATAGCCGGTACGTTGGTTCAGAAGTCTATGGACCACGCGTTGCGTCACGCCCTGCCCGCGCACAATGGAAAGCGTCTTAGTTTCCACGCCGCGAAGCAAATCGACTTCCACAGGCGTCCCGTCCTCGCCGCTGAAGAGCATTTCCACCTCTTCAAGCGTGAGGCCGGTTAAATGATTTCCGTTCACCGCGGTAATAATATCCCCCGCCAGCAGACCCGCCTCTTCGGCTGGGCTGTCCTCGTACACCTTCAACACGGGGACACCCTCCCCTTCCGGCTGCCCCACCAGCGCGCCGATGCCATGGTAAGCGCCGCCCAGCTGCTGCAGGTAGGCCACATATTCCTCTTCGGTGTAGTAGCGGGCATACGGGTCTTTTAGCTCGGCAATCATGCCGTTGATAGCCCCTTTTAACAGATCTTCATCCTTGACCTGATCGCCGTAATGCTCGGCTTCTATGGTTTCCTTTAGTTCAAGCAGCGGTGCCATGCTTTGATACGCATGGTACTCCACGCTGTTAAGTACCACGCGCTCGCCTTTCTGCCTGTTCATGATTGTAATGGTGACGGCAACGCTTACGATCGCGGTAATCACCACCGCGGCCGCATAGTACAAAGCTGGCCGAACCCCATGCTTCATGTTTTTTCCCCCACACATATGCTGTGGACCCTCTTGCTTTTTAAAACAAAAGCGTTCACCACCAACATACGCAGATTTTAGCAGTTTTAGGCCCTAACGTCAAACAAAGCACGGGATTATGGATAACGAAGTTATTTTGTCTCTTCTCCCAGTTGACCGCGCGCGTGTAGATCCGCGATGATCTTATCATAGAAGGCTTTGTCGATTTTGAATTTAAACCGGTACACAAGATAGCCCGCGATGATGAAAAGCAGCGGCAGCACAAACATGGCGAATTTGAATATGGCAATCCCCTCCGCCGTCAAGTCGGCAGGGCTTTTCGCCTCGTTGATGCCGGAGAGTATCAATGTCGCGCCCACGATGCCGGATGCGACGGCATTGCCCAACTTATTGATAAAGGGCTGTATGGAGAACGTCACGCTTTCGTTGCGCTTATGAAGCTTCCACTGGCCGTATTCTATGGTATCCGTCAGGAATACGAGTATCAAAAGCTGTATAAACGCCTCACCCACGAATATCATGACGCCCGAAATGCCGATATACAGCATGTTCGCGGGCGAAAGAAAGAAAATGACGTATCCAAGCAGCAACAGCGCTGTAGCGAACGTATAGAGCGTTCGGCGGGAGTACTTTTTGCGGAACAGCGGGAATACCGCGAGAGCGCTGATCTGCGATACGCCCAATACCGCGGCGAAAATCCAGTACATGTCTTCGTTACCGTACACGTACTTGAAATAATACAGGCCAAAGCTCGTGGTCGTCATGTAGCCGATCAGAAACAGGGACATGGCAATGGCGGTGACAAGCAATTGATCGTTCTGGAAAATCGCCTTCGCCATATCCTTTAAACTCGTCTGCTCTTCCTGAACGAACAACCCGCGCGGCTCCTTTACGCCGAACAGCGTGATGCACTGCCCCGCCCACATCAGAAACACCACGACTGCCGCAAACACCGTATACGCCGTTGTCATGCTGCCAAGGGATTCCCCAAGAGCTTTTGTGATCGGCACAATACCCACCACCACCGCAAACATGCCGATGTTCGCGCAGATGCGCGCAAACGAACCGATTTTCTCGCGCTCCTTCTGGTCCACGGAAAGTGCCGGCAGCATGGACCAGTAGGCGATGTCATTGGCGGTAAAGCCCACTTCCCACAGCAAGTACGTCAGTGCGAACACCACAACGAACGCCGTGCCGTTAAGGCCGGTGTCCCAGAACATGAACACCGTAAATATGCCTGTGACGAACGCGCCTATGGCAATCCACGGTTTGAATTTTCCGAATTTTGAGCGCGTGTTATCCACCACCGCGCCCATAACGGGATCGTTTACTGCGTCGAATATGCGGAATATCAGCAATACGCCGGTAACCCACCACATCACCTCATTGGAAAGCTCAAGAACCTCGGTCAGATAGACCATCAAGTACAGGCTGAACATGGAATACACCATATCCCGCCCGATGGTGCCAAGGCCGAATGTGTAGCGGTTGCGCGAGGCTGTTTTCATGCGTCTTCCCCCTTTTGTTTGGTGAACACATAGAGATTGGAGCCAAAATCGCCCAGCAGGCGGATGTGCTTGTTGTAATGGCTGCCGATAAACTGGTTATTGAGCAGTATCCCCGCAGTCAGCGCGTCCCCGTAGCCTTCATAGCGCTCCACGCAGTCGGGAAGCATGTAGTTTGCGTCGGCGGTTCTCACTAGAATGCCCTCCGGGTGGACGCGGAACGGCAGGATATGATGAATGAGCACGCCAAAGCTTTTTACACGCAGGCCCTGTGGTCGCGTTTGTACTATATAGCGCGCGCTTTTGTGTAAGCCCGCAACCGGTAGGCGGTCATACCCTTCGGATGCATGTGCTTTGGTTTGAAAAAAGCCGACAAGCGCCTCTTCGCCATCCTCCCGCAGGCTTTCCCATACGGTCTTGTTCTGTTTCCCGGCCTCCAGCCGGTAAAAGCGCCCGTATTGAAACGTGCGCCTGTGCCGCTTGTAAAAATCGATCTGTGCTTTTACCTCCCGTTTTTCTGCGGTGGTCAGGTATTTTAAATCCAGCTCATAGCCCAAACAGCCAAAGCACGCGGCATGGAAGCGCGTGGGAAGCGGCGTATACCGCAAGGTTTGCTGGTGCGGGGCGCTCGAGACATGCGCGCCCATTGTACTGAGTGGGTACAAGTACGAAAGCCCGCCCTGGATCTTTAAACGTTCCACAGGATCGGTATCGTCCGAAGCCCATATCTGCGGCGCGAAACAGAGCATACCAAGATCGAACCGGTTGCCGCCAGAAGAGCACATTTCCAGTAAAATCTCCGGTTTATCGTCGAATATTCGATGCAGCACCTCGTAAAGCCCTAGCATATATCTATGGAAAAATTCGCCCTGATGAGGCACATGCGGGGAATAACAATCTGTCATATGCCGGTTCATGTCCCACTTCACATAGGAGATTTGTCCTTCTTCCAATATGCCGCGGACGTTTGTTACGATATAATCCCGCACCTCAGGATTGCAAAGATCCAAATGCAACTGGTTTCTTCCCCGCGCGGGCTCCCGTCCCGGTATACGCACCGCCCACTCGGGATGCAACCGAAAGCAATCGCTGTCCTCGTTAACGCATTCCGGCTCAAACCAAAGTCCAAATTGAAGCCCCAATCGGCGGATACGCTTTGCAAACGCGCCTACGCCTTGCGGCAGTTTTTTGCGGTTGACCGTATAATCCCCCAGGCCTGCCGTGTCGCTATTCCGTTTGCCGAACCAGCCGTCGTCGAGCACAAACAACTCCACGCCCAGCTTTTTTGCCCGCCGCGCAAGGCCAAGGAGCTTTCTTTGGTTGAATTGAAAGAAATGGGCTTCCCAGTTGTTAAGGAGCACCGGGCGCTCCTTGTCCTTCCACGGCCCGCGCACGATATGGTTCCCAATAAACGCATGGAATCTCTGGCTCATGCCGTTGAAGCCGTTGTTTGAAAACGTAAGCACAGCCGCAGGCGTATGGAACTGTTCGCCCTGCTTAAGCGTCCACAAAAAGCAATGTGGGCTTATCCCCGTCATCACGCGTACGGTATCCCCCGCACTCAGCTCCGCCACAGAATAATGGTTGCCGCTGTAGACAAGGTTGAAGCCGTACACGCGCCCCCAGTCTTCATTCGAACCTTCCTCATACAGCAGGAAGCCTGGGTTGTGGCGGTTGCTTGAATTACCCGTGGTGCTTTCATTTACATACATGCCGTATTGCAGCGGCCGGTCATGCCGGTGCGCTTCCTTAATCCACCCGCCGTCAAACGTTGTGAATACGTAATTTCGGTTTGGCAAGTCCAGCATCATGCTCATCAGGCGGCGTATGGTAAGCGGGTTTTCGCTGTTGTTTTGCAGCACGCAGCGCCGGGTGATGACGTCGGTTTCCGGGAAAACGGTGTAATAGAGGTTCAATGCCACATTTGCATGTGCGTCCTCCAGTGTGATGCACAGCGTTTCGCAGTCTTTCTGCCCACCGTATGCGCCGGGAAGATTTTCAGGCGCGGCTGTGCCCGCGAATATGCTGTAACCTTTGTAGGTAAAATCCGCGGTAAATGTACCATCCGGCATCAAAAGTTCCGCAGGAGAATGCCGGAAGTCGCCCTTCCCGATGCCGCTCCACTCTAATAGCAGCGTGTCGAGAGAATACGTCGGGTCACTCTGATCATAGAGCACGCTGCTACCGGTGTAAGCCGTGCGCTTTAGTAAAAGTGGCTCTATTTCTCCATCTTTGAGCCGTTCCCCATAATGGATGTGCTCCATATGCCCAAAGCCCGTCACGCGGAACCAATAGCTCGTATTTGTTGTGTTCAGGCGGAATATGCCGTTTTCTTCGGATATCCAACCGCTCATAGACTCACCTCATTGTACAAAAGCGCAGCTTCATAAGGCCTAAGGCTGCGGAGGGACGCGCTGCTACCATAGTTGGAAAGCACAAGTTTCCCACGATACTCTATAGGTATCGTCTTACTTGAGAAATTGAGCAGCACCGTATAAGCCTTACCATTTAACGTACGGCGGTAGGCAAACAGTTCTTTGGTGATGTTAAGAACGGAAAACTCCCCGTAAAGCAGGGTTTCATCACTGGCCCTAAGCGCAATCAGTTGCTTGCAGAAGCTCCGGATAGAGCTTTCATCCCGCATCTGCTGCGCCATGTTGATTTTTGGATAATTGCCATTGACCTTGAGCCATGGTCTGCCTGAAGTGAACCCGCCGTTTTTTGTAGTATCCCACTGGACAGGGGTACGGGCGTTGTCCCGGCTTGTTCGCTGCATCATGCGCCAGCGGTAGGAACGGGGTAGGCGAAGCTTTGTGGCCAGCCGGTATACATTGTGGCTTTCTACATCCCTGATATCGTCCATGGAAGTAAAATCGAAATTCGTCATGCCGATTTCCTGCCCCTGGTACAAGTAGGGCGTGCCGCGAAGGGTCAGGAGCAGGGTCAAAAGCAGCTTTGCGCTCTCCTTCCAGTACGCTTGATCGTCCCCAAACCGGGAAACGCTGCGGGGCTGGTCGTGATTCTCAAGATAGTTCGCGTTCCAGTCGAGAACATTTTGCCAGGCGGCGATTGTCTTTGCAAATTTCTGCGGCTGAAAACGGGTCTTGAACCATTTCACTAGGATCTGATCCGTCTCCATATGCTCGAACGTGAATATCATGTCGAGTTCTTTGCGCGTTGGGTCACATAAATCCCTGCCCATTTGTGGGGTTACGAACACCGTTTCTCCGACGGTAAAGCAATCGTACCCATCCAATACCTCACGCCGAAACTGTTGGAGCAGCTTGTGACAGCCGGGCTGGGAAATATAGTGCTCGCTGCCGGTGAGTATGAATTTCTTCTTCCCGTCTTCCAGCGAGGTTTTATATATGACATTGATGACGTCGCACCGGAAGCCGGAAATGCCCTTGTTGAGCCAGAAGCGCAAAATGTCCTTGACTTCCTCCACCACACGCGGGTTGTGGTAGTTCAGGTCCGGCATGCCGCGCGCGAACAGATGGAGATAATATTCGCCGCTTGCTTCATCGTACTCCCAGCAGTCCTCGGCAAAAAAGCTGGTCCAGTTGTTGGGGGGGGTATTCTCCCCTTTTCCCGGTCGCCAGATGTAATAGTCCCGGTAGGGGCTGTTTTTATCCCGGCTTTTTTGGAACCATTCGTGCTCCTTGGAGGTGTGATTGATGACAAGGTCCATCACGATGCGGATATCCCGCCTGTTTGCCTCCGCAATCAGGCGCTCCATATCCGCCATGGTGCCGAATTCCGGGTTGATGTTGCGATAATCGCTGATATCGTAGCCGTTGTCCTCGTTGGGGGAGCAGTATACGGGCGAAAGCCATAGAACGCCCACGCCCAGGTCTTTTAGCACGTCAAGCTTCTCAATGATACCGGGAATATCGCCGATACCGTCCCCGTTGCTGTCGTAAAAGCTACGCGGGTAAATCTGGTACACCACCCGCTCCTTCCACCACTTGGGCTGCGTCATGTTACCCCTCCCCATTGGTGCGGTAGTTGACGTTGCAGCACCTCTTAGAAAGGTCTTCTGTTACCCCATGTTGTGCGATAACGGCGGCGTAAAACCGCCCGCTATCCTTAATGGTGCGATGAAACGTTTGATAATCCGTATGGATGATGCCGAAGCGGGAGCTTTCGCCCTCCAGCCACTCAAAATTATCTGTAAAGCACCAGTGGTAGTATCTCTCCACCGGAAGGCTGCTTTGTACCAGCGCGTTGAGATGCTCCGCGATATAACGGCTGCGGAACGCGTCCGTATTGTCGCAAGTGCCGTTTTCCGTGATGTAAATGGGGAGCTTATGAAGCCCGTAAAGATGCGCCGCGCACTCCGCAATGCCTTCCGGGTAAATCTCCCAGCCAAGATCGTTGACGGGCGCGTTCTTTCTTGCGCCGTCGCCAATGCCCTTCACCGTGGAACGGGTGTAATAATTGAGACCATGGAAATCGCAGTATATCCCTTTTTTCACCCCCCGCGGCGTACCGACCGGGAATGCCCCGCGCCCTTCGTAGAACAGGCGCTCGAGCGCCGTCTGGAAAAACCACTCCGAAAGGGAAGCGCCCATGCGGTGGACGGGGTTGTTTTTTTGCTGCGGTTCGAACACGCGCATATGGTGGGCGAAACCCACACGGGTGTGTTCTTTTCCCATGCCTTTTCGAATGCGATGGATCAGCTCATATGCGCCAATGTGACATTCCGCCATTGCGCGCATGACCCGCATAGCTTGTGAGAACGAACGCCGCCCCGGCGGCCATTCCCCGTAAAAATAGCCGAGCGTGGCATATACGTTGGGCTCGTTGATGGTGACGTAGTCTTCCACCAGGTCCCCCAAATACGTGACTACGCGTTCCACGAAGCGCAGGAATACCGCTTTGGCGTCTACTGCCAAGAACGCGCCCTTCTCTTCAAACCAGAGGGGATTTGTGAAATGATGCAGCGTTAAAAGCACGTCTACGCCATAGGACCGGAGCAGCTTTATTTCTGCACGGTAACGCGCAAGGACGGCCTCGTCGAATTCCCCTTCTTTTGGCTCGATCCTGCTCCACTCGACCCCCATGCGATAAATTTCAATGCCCAGTTCCTTCATCAGCGCGGCATCTTCTTCCCACAAGGCATAGTGCCCCGCCGCACGGGAAGGATCGGACCCATCCTTGATATGCCCCGCCTTGAACCAATCATACCAGCTGTTATTTACGTCCCCGCCTTCGATCTGCGTGGCGGCTGCGGCTACGCCAAGCCGCATGTTCTCCGGCAAACGGAAGCTTTCCATACTCCGCCCTCCCTGATTGCATATTGTGATTGAATGAAAACATATGACGCATGTGAACTGGATAAGGAAAGTATATCATACCCAATCCATATTCCGCCAGTATCGGCGCAACGTCCGATTGTGACACAAATTCATTGACGCAGCGACCTTACGCACGTAGAATGGTTTCAATTTATAAATTCATGATGGGATTCCCGCATTCCTTATTGAATGCCGGTGAGATAGAAGGGAGCTCGGATGAAAGCCAGACGGAATTTGCAGCTGCTGTATGGCGCGGCGGCGCTGCTGTTTTTGGGCCTTATCTACGGATGGTCCATATTTGTAAAACCCCTTGAAGAGATGTTTCAATGGAACCGGGCGCAGACATCCCTGGTGTTTACATTTTCCATGAGCTTTTTTTGCGTGGGCGGGTTTGTTAGCGGTATGCTGCTGCGCAAAAAGTCCAGCCGGTTTGTACTCCGTCTTTGCGCCGCCTGCATGCTATGCGGGTTCCTGCTTGCCTCCCGCGTCACCGGGCTTTGGGGGCTTTACCTCTCCTATGGCGTACTATGCGGTCTGGGAGTCGGGCTTGGCTACAATGCGATACTATCCACCGTGGGGCGCTGGTTCCCGGACAAGCCCGGCTTTTGCTCAGGCATGCTGCTGCTGGGCTTCGGCCTTGGCGCGCTGCTGCTGGGCACAGGCGCTTCATTGCTGATTGGCGCTTTCGGCTGGCGGACTACATTTCTTGTGTTTGCGGCGCTCTTTTCCGTGGCGTTGTTTACCTGCGCATCGCTCGTGCACCAACCGTCTGAAACGGAGCTTGCCGTATTGCCCAAATCGACAGCCCATACAGGCGATATTATAGAACCTGAGACCCTTCCAACCATTATGCTGCGGTCTCCGTCTTTTTGGGCGCTTTTTCTCTGGTGCATGCTGAGCAGCGCCATTGGATTAGCCATGGTTGGGCAGGCCGTGCCGCTCGCGTTGGAGACAGGTGCCCTTTCCCTGACGTCTGTCTCTGCAGGTCTCGTATCCGCCAGCAATGGGCTAAGCCGCCTTCTCTTTGGCGCTGCCTTTGACCGGTACGGCAGACTGAAAACAATGCTTTTTAACTTTGTGCTGGTTGCGCTGTGCATCGGGCTGCTTTACGCCGCGCTGCGAACAAAAAACGCCATGCTTTTGGTGGTTGGCTTCATCGTTCTGGGCGCGGGGTATGGCGGTCTGCCCGCCATTGCGGCAGCCGCCACGCGGGAACTCTACGGCAGCCGCCACTATGCCGTCAATTACAGCGTCGTCACGCTGCACGCCATCGGGGGCGCGGTTATTGGCCCCATGATAGCGGGGAATATATATGCCGTAAACGGTACGTATCTTCCCATGTTCCCCATACTCGCCCTGTTGCTGCTGCCCATGCTTATCTTTGCGCTGCTGCTCCGCAAAGCGCGGGTGCAATCGCCTCCCCTTTAAGCATGTTCGCTTTCCTGCCGCATAGAATAGTGCATCAGACTCACACAAAAAGGATGGTGCGCACATGGCACAGGGAACGCTTGTTGTTGATGTCAGAACTACACAGCGGCGGCGGCCGGTAGCAAATGCAAACGTAGTGGTCACCTCGGAAGAAACCGGCTCCGTCTACGAGCTTACGACGGATGCAAGCGGGCGGACGGGACGCTTTGTATTGCCAGCGCCCGAATTGGCGGCGAGCTTTGACCCGGCGACTGCAGCCCAAGCGTTTTCCCGCTATACCGTGGAAGTTACGGCGCCGGATTTTACACCTACCCTTATTGTGGGCGTGGATGTATTCCCCGGCATCGATTCTGTCCTGCCCGTGGAGCTTTCAGCGGCATCCGCCGAAGCCGCAACCCCTGTGTTCGCTTTCAATATGGTGTTTGCGCAGCCGCAGACAGAGACGGTTATAGAAATTCCGCCACCTGCGGTGCTAGAACCTGGCCCCAGGAATCCCATCGGCCCGCTCGACCTTTCACCGCCGCAGGAGGCCTCTTCCCCGCTCCGGGCTTATCTCTCGCCTGATATCCCCGTGTTCGCCCCGCTTGAGGACAGCGTGGCCGTCATGCAGCAGCAATCGCGCGCGTTGCCCACTGTCTACATTCCCGAGACCATTACCGTTCATTTGGGTGCGCCTGGTTCCAACGCCCGAAATGTGACCGTATCCTTTACGGACTATATCAAAAACGTCGCCAGCAGTGAAATATTCCCTACATGGCCCGAAGACTCGCTGCGCGCAAACATCAATGCACAGGTCGGCTTCGTGCTAAACCGGGTGTTTACGGAGTGGTACAAGGCCCGCGGCTATAACTTCCAGATCACCAACTCCACCGCATACGATCAGGCGTTCGTGGAAGGCCGAAACATCTACTCCAATATCAGTAGGCTTGTAAATGAAATATTCAATATCTATCCCCGCCGGGAAGGGCGGCTGGAACCCCTGTTTTCGTCCTACTGCAACGGCAGTACCACTACCTGCGCTGGTCTTTCCCAGTGGGGTACCGTATCGCTTGCTGAGCGCGGCTATACGCCGCTTGAAATGATACAGTATTATTATGGGGACGATGTGGAGCTTGTAGAGGCAACCGATATCCGCGGCATAGAAAGCTCCTATCCCGGCTTTTTGTTAAGGCGCGGGATGCGCAACGACTATGTGCGCACCATTCAGCGCCAGCTCATCCGCATCCGTCAGGATTACCCCGGCATACCCGCCATATCCAGCGCCACGGGTTATTTCGGCCCGGAAACCGAGGCCGCCGTACTCGCCTTTCAGCGGATTTTTAATCTGACCCCGGACGGGATTATCGGCCCTGCTACATGGTACGCGATTTCCCGCATTTATGTGGGCGTAACGGGCCTCGCCGAATTGGAAAGCGAGGGGCTCCCGCTGCCCGGCGCGGTCGTTCCCTACCCAGGGTACCTGCTGCGGCAGGGGGCGCGCGGGGACAACGTGCGCACGCTGCAGCGCTACCTCAACGATCTCTCTTCCGTATATGGCACGTTGCTGCCCGTAAACGTCGATGGCGCGTTCGGCCCGCAGACGCGCAACGCGGTGATCGCCTTCCAGCGAATGTTTAACCTTACACCGGACGGCATCGTCGGCCCCGCAACATGGAACATGCTGATGCGGGTGTGGAACAATTCGTTTTAATGAGGATTGCGCCAGTTCAATTGCGCGGTGGCATGCCACCGCGCATTGTTTTTTGGGGTCTTTGTGATATTATGGAAGTATCTTAGTCCGGCAATAAATCTATTATATAAAGTTGAGGAATCATTGTGAAAAAGATTGCCGCTCTTTTCCTGCTCGCATTGCTGATTATCATGCCGCTTTCCGCTTTGGCAACTGGAACCACCGTACAGATCGCCGAACTTGGCATGAGCATTACCTTCCCGGAAGGGTTTATCATGCTTAGCCGGGATATCGACGAAGCAGACGAAAACCTTGCCCTACTCGGCACAACAGCCGCAGACCTCGAAGCGCAATTCATACAAAGCAACGTCTACTTCAACGCAATCAAGCTAGATCCGCTCTATGAATACGTGGTCACCATGATCACGGACGCCGACTTGAAGAAAGTGGCGGATTTTTCAGATTATACGGACGAGGAGCTTGCCGAGTTTGCTGAATACATGATGGATGCGGCGGAAGAGATAGAGATATCGAAAGAAGCCGGTCTGACGTATTCCGGCTATGAAATTGAACGCATCGGCAGCTATACATATATCGTTGCGCCAGGCTCCCATACCTTACAGGGGCAACTGGTATACGCAAACCAGTACTATACGATATATAACGGCCAGGCCATCAATGTGACGCTGCAGTCCTATACGGGCGAAGTCACGCCGGAAATGAAGGCGGAACAGCGCGCGATTGTCGAAACCATCGTGCTACCGGAAAAGACAATGACCGCAAAGAAGGATGGAGTTGATTGGGGCAAAATCCTGCGATCGGGTCTGATCGGCGCCATAATCGGCGCCCTGGTTTTCTTCGTTATAAAAGGGAAGAAAAAGAAGCAGCAGGCCGAATACGCGGATGAACAGGTGCCCTCTCTCAATAAGCGGCTGACGAACATTGCGCCGCCCACGTATTGCAAGGACTGCGGGGCAAAAATAGAACCCGACCAGCAATTCTGCGGCGCGTGCGGCGCAAGAACGGATGATATCCAACCGTAACTCGCCCTGGCATACAAAAACCCCGTCTGCTTCTATTTAGAGGCAAGACGGGTTTTTGTTTAATCAACCAGCCCGGTTAGCGGTAAGGCTCATACAGCATTGCGGGGGTGTTGGCAGCCTTCGACGGATTACGGACAACGACGGGGCTATTTTGCATAACGTCCGCCTCCCGAATTGAAGGCAGCGCCTGCATGCCGCGATCCTGATTGGCCTTGAGCTGCCCGAAATAATTGCGCTTTTCTTCCTGCGTCATGATATCCGGCCTCTCTCCCAGAGGGAACACCGTGAGCAACCTGAGCGCGTGCAGGTCGCATGCCACGCGGGTGTTGGCACTTTCATCAAAGAGCAGGAAGAAATTTTTTGCCACCTGCAGTAAGATGCCTTCCCGGATATAGAATGTGTTGAGCGCGATCAACAGCTCGCAGACCACGTAGCGGCCGATCATGTTGAAGAGCATTTCCTGAGTGGAAGTATCGATGTTCATTCCGCCGTATGCGGGATACACAACAGCCGAAGGGCGGTCCTGCGCGGTGTCGTTCGCGGGGTGAAACTCACGTTCCATGGGAAGACACCTCTCTGCCCTTTTGGGAAGCTATCGCACAAAGTTCCTGTTTACAAAGCCGGAGTTATCCCCGTACTCCACGGAGTACCAGTCCCCAAGCTGGCCGAGTATGGTAACCTGCGCGCGGTTGGGTATGTGCCCGATCACGGGCGCGTTCATGTTGGGCCCGCTGCGGAGGTTAAGCGTGCCGCTAGTAAGCGTTACAGTGCCTGTGCGCGGCGTAATCGGCCATACAAAGGGCGTATTGAAATATTCCGTAAGCGCAAGCACAATGGTACGGGCGATTTGGTCCGTGTTGTTTATAATCCACTCTGCATCCTCTTCATTGTCGTGGTAGGCTAGCTCGATAAACGCCGAGGGCGCCCTGGTCTGCGTCACCTCTCCGATGCTTGTGGTGGGAATGGCCCGTACAAGATCGGGCAAGGGATAGATCTCCCGGATGTTTTCCGCAATGATGTTTGCAATAGTCTGCCCGCGCTGGCTGTTGGGCGCGTAGTAGGTGTCCGACCCGCGCACGGTTCCATATCGTCCCTCCGGCGCGGCATTGGAATGCAGCCCAAGGTGGAGATCATAATTCCCGGCGTTGGACGCACGGATGGAGGACCTTGCCGTCATTTCCGGCGTATTGCGCGTAAAACGGATGCCGCTTGCACGCAGATACGGTTCCATCGCATCCGCAAGTATATTCATATGATATTCCTCGCTGCCGCCCGTGACGTATTCGTTTCCTTCTTGTGTGGAGGGACTCAGATAGATGTTCGGCAAAACGCTCACCTCCCATTGGAATTGCAGCGGATGGCACCCACCGCACCGCCTCTTTCACTATATGCAGCATTTGCATATCTTGCGCGAAGGCAACGAAAAAGAAGTCCGCGTTTCGCATACTTCCTTTTTTGTTTGGAGAAAGTAGACTTTATAGGAGGTATGCCATGTTTATCCTGTTTTTGCGCGCGATCATATTATATGTCCTGATATTCATGGTGATCCGGCTGATGGGAAAGCGCCAAATCAGCGAACTGCAGCCGTTTGATCTTGTCTTTACACTGCTCATTGCGGATCTTGCCTCCGATCCTATAGCAGATACGAGCATCCCGCTTGTCTACGGCGTTATCCCCATTCTGGCGCTGTTTTTGCTGCAACAGCTCGCCGCATGGGGGTCTTTAAAAAGCGAGAGGGTCAGAAAAATGCTTGCGGGTAAGCCACAGGTTTTGATTTCCAAGGGCAAGGTGCAGGAGGGGATCATGCGAAGCTCGTGCTATTCGTTAAGCGACCTGATGGAGCAGTTGCGCAACAAGGACGTGTTTGATATCAGTGACGTTGCGTACGCGATTATAGAAACGGATGGGAGTTTGAGCGTGCTCCTTAAGGGAGACCAGCATGCGCCAACGCTAAAAGACCTGAACCTGAAACCGCATACCGACCGGCTGCCAGAAATGCTGATACTCGACGGCAAGATACACCACAAAGCACTGAAACATTGCGGCTGTACGGACAGCTGGTTAATTGAGCAGCTCAAGGCCATGGACTACACCGCCCCGAATGAGGTGTTTTTTGCAAGCCTGTCCCCGGACGGGACGCTGCACGCGCAAGGCTATGAGAAGCTGGGCGGCCGGACCTGCTCGCGCAGAACAGGTGCCAAGCTGGAGAATACGGATGGCTAAACGGATTGCAAACGTACTGAGCATCGCCATACTAATCGCGTTGTTCGTATTCCCAAGCGGTTATCTTTGTGAGCTTTCCGATGAGCTCGTCAGCATTTCGGAAAACACTGTGGACGCCGTCCACCGTGGGGATTGGGAAATGGCGCAGGATAACGTGCAGCGGATGAACATGCGTTTTCGGGAAAGTAAGGACATATTGCAGCTGTTTTTGCACCATGAGTCGGTAGAGCAAATGGATGCGGATCTTCGCGCTGCGCTTCAGCTCATCCATTCCAGGGACGAGGCGCAGACATTGATGGAGCTGGAGTTCATCATCACCACCGCCAAGCATTTGAAATGCATCGAGGGGTTTACCTGGTCAACATTTTTGTAATTTTGCAAAAGTGGCGTAGCCACTTTTCTAATTTTTTTTTGTTTCCATTTCCACCGCTCCCGGTGGCTTTTTCAATGCCGTACGGATGCCAAAACCGATAAGCAGTAGCCCAACCAGGGCATTGAGCGCATTCATCAAAACATTATTTATAAACCCTCCGAGCGTTCCGCCAAGTAAGGCAATGAGCGTCAAAAAAAGCAGTGTGGACAAGACGGCACCCAGGCCGAACAAAAACGCCTGCTTTTGTCCCATCCGTGCTTCTCCCATTTTCGCCGCAAAAACACCCGCCCAGAATACGATGGTAAGGGGGCTGGACAGCGTAAGCAGCAGGCCCTTCACAAAGGCGCTACCCGCATTTGTTGACAACGTCAGCCTCGGAAGAACGGCAATACCTGCCGCACCCAAGACTGTAACAACCCCAAAAAGCACCAGTACTCCCGTGCCAATCCACTGCAGCGCGCGACGCACGCGCTTGCTCTGGTTGATGAGCGTCCCCAGACCTAATATGGCCGCCACAATATAGGCTGCGTCAATCAGTACTACGCCCAGCACCGCGCCTTCCGCCGCGAGAAACCCACCGCCAACGGCAGTCTGAAGTATCAGCACGAATACAGGCCCGATGCTCAGTTGCAGAAGCATCCCGAGACAGAGGCCCCGCCAAATAAGGCTCCGTTTGCCCATGTAAGTCGCCCCTCATTTTTTATTTCTGGCAAGTATATGCGATACGCCCGTGTTTGTAAAGTAAAACTAGGCCATGTTGCGCTTTATGCGCCTTCGGGTTTATGATGAACATAAATGCTCCACGTAAACTGGGAGGAAATATGACAGGCAAAGTGATTGACGCCATGATCGGCTATTACGCAGGGGAAATCTTACGTATCAACCATTTTCTCAAGGTTTACGCACTCGCAAAAAGTATAGGCGAATGCGAAGGACTTTCAGAGGATGTGCAGCAAATACTCGAAATCGCAGCCGTTACGCACGACATCGGCATAAAGCCGAGCGAAGAAAAGTATGGGAGCGCCGCAGGCCCTTATCAGGAGCAGGAAGGCCCGCCTCTAGCGCGCGAACTGCTCGGAGGGTTGGGAATTGAGGAAACGACCATCGAGCGCGTCTGTTATCTGATCGGTAGGCACCATACATATACGGAAATAGACGGCCTAGATTATCAGATTTTGATTGAAGCTGATTTTCTGGTAAACCTTCATGAGGGCAAATACGACGTTCCTGCGGTGCGTTCCGTCCGGGAAACGCTCTTTCGCACCGCCGCGGGCATAAGATATCTTGACCGGATGTTTTTGTCTTAAGCATTCCAATGCGCTCAAAAGCCCCCGTTTTCGCCTGCTTTTCGGCGTCACAGCAGGTTGAAAAAGGAAACACGAAAAGTTCACGTTCGGTTCATGGGGGGTTCATGAAAACCAGGTACACTTTACCTGTCACCAAACAGATTACTGATGACACCCCCCCAACACACTGGAAGCAACCGCCAGTGCCGCCCTCCGGGCTTCCCCGCCGGAGGGCATTTTTTTGTTTTCGGCCTGGGAGCCCGCAGGAATTCCCGCCAGGAAACGCTATCTTCATGCTACCACGGGTATTCTGGTAACCTCCACCGCTTTTTGCTGTCTGATATTTCGGTTGACTTCATGAATGCGCTCCCTTATAATATGTTTGTGTTGCGCAGCCACGCTGCACGCACTGCAACTGTACGGCTGTAACGTTGCATCAGAGGGGAGGGATAAAGGAAATGGAAATCCGTGTTGGAGAAAACGAGTCTCTTGAGAGCGCTCTCAAACGGTTTAAGCGCAAGTGCGCCCGCTCCGGCGTTTTGGCGGAGGTTCGCAGGCGTGAGCATTATGAAAAGCCCAGCGTGAAGCGGAAAAAGAAAGCGGAAGCTGCAAGGAAGCGTAAATATTGAGTTTTTCTTTCGGCTGTTATTTAAACTTCCCCTATCGCCGTACAGCGCAGTTGTAACACAGCTACATACAACACCCGGCCATGGCCGGGTGTTTTTGTTTACGAAAAAGTGGCATACGCCACTTTTTTGAGTTTGTCGTGCCAGTATGCTCGAATCCTAGCACGCAAAATATGTCTATTCGGGTGGTTGATTTTACCCTCCGTCTCTCTTACCGGTGTTTTTTGGCTGCATTTGTGCATACACTGCAAGGAAGGGGGTGCGCCATGTGGGCCATGACAAGGAAATCATTACGTCATTTACTGACCTCAAGTGCAAGGATGTCATTAATATTTGCGATGGCGCGCGCTTAGGGCGCATATGCGATATCGAGCTGGAAATCTGCGACTGCAACGATGTTCGCATGGTCGCCATCGTTTTACCCGGCCCATGCAAGTTTTTCGGTATCATTCGCAGCGAGGAGGAACTGGTGATCTCCTGCAGGTGTATCAAAAAAATCGGGGACGACGTGATACTGGTGGAACTGCCGGCTAAGGACTAGTAAAATGGCTATACGGCGGCGGGTGACCTGTGCTATACTCAACTTGAAAAATATGCACACGGAGGAACCCGTATGAAATGCCGGTACTGCGCCTGCCTGGAGAGTAAAGTAATAGACAGCCGCCCCACCGACGATGGCTCCGCCATCCGTCGCCGCCGGGAATGCATGGCCTGCGGCAAACGGTTTACCACGTATGAGAAAATTGAAGAGCTTCCCATTATGGTCATCAAAAAGGATGGCCGCCGGGAGTCCTTTGACAGCGCAAAGATATTGACCGGCGTGCGCAGGGCGTGTCAGAAGCGCCCCATATCCGCCGCAGCGCAGGACAAGTTGGTAGAGGACGTTGTGCGCGAGGTGTTTAACACTTTGGAACAGGAAATCCCCACAGCCCGCATCGGCGAGCTTGTGATGCAGCGTTTGAAAGAACTCGACGAAGTCGCCTATGTGCGCTTTGCATCCGTATACCGGCAGTTTAAGGACATCAACACGTTTATGCAGGAGCTGGAGCTGCTGCTCAGGGAGAAATAAACTTGAACGATATCGCCGCCGCCCTTCTCGGCATCAAAAGAGGTCACACATACCACGAGCAAGACAGCATAGGCTTTTTTACGCTGCCCGCGTTAACAGATACCGGGCTTGTCAACCACGGCTGCACCGCGCGTACTGGCGGCATAAGCCGCCCGCCCTACGATACTCTTAATTTAAGCTTTACCCGACCTGACGAACGGCGGGAGACCGTTATGGAAAATTACCGCCTGTTTGCAAATGCTGCAGGCATTGCCTGGGATAGCATGGTAATGGACAGCTTTGAGCATGGGACAACTGTGCTTGCTGTGGACGCGTCTCATGCGGGTTCTGGCTACTTGCGCGAACCCCTCCCCCCCTGCGACGGCCTTGTGACGGATGATCCGCGCATCGCGCTCATCACCGGACACGCGGACTGCCTGCCACTTTATCTGCTTGACCCTGTGCGCGGGTGCATCGGCCTTGCGCACGCTGGCTGGAAGGGTACGCTTGGAAAGATCGGCCTTAAAATGGCTCAGATGATGCAGCAAAAATACGGCGCGGACACCAAACACATACTTGCAGGTGTGGGGCCGGGAATATGCGCGGCGTGTTTTGAAGTGGATGAAGAATTGGGGCTGCGGTTTCAGGCAGGATTTTCGGGCGTTCCCTGCGTATTGCCCGGGAAACCCGGAAAAGCACACATAGACCTGCCGCTTGCCGCTGCGGCGCAGTTTATGGAGGCCGGGATACCACCCGAACATATTTCCTTAATGGACGCCTGTACATACGAGGACCCGGAGCGGCTGTATTCCCACCGGCGGGACCGGGGGGAGACAGGCGGCATGGCGGCGTTTTTGCAGCTGCTTCCTGCCTCGGACGATGCTTTTTTGCAGACCCCGACTAAAACTTCCGCTGTATGATTCAAGGAGAAGTAATATGGATATTGGCATCATCGGCGGCGCGGACGGGCCGACCGCCTTTTTTGTTTCCGGCCCGAGTATCGGAACAATTTTGCTTGGCACGGCACTCGTCTTGCTCTTGGCTGGCCTGATTGTCTACGCAATACGGCGCAAACAGAGATAACGTGGTCAGCAATATTCATAAATTAGGCACTCGGTTGCCAGAAGGAATTCACTAGTTATGCGCTGGAAGAGGTCCTCTTCATTGCATATTTATACTGACTTAATACCCAAAAAGTTTTCTTCGTAACTCTTCCTTGAATACTCTTCATTCTGGCTGATCATTTGTTTAATTGCCTCAAAGCTATGGTTATCAATTAGTGCCTTGAGCTTTTCATAATATTCGGTTTTGTTTATATATCTGGCATAACGCGGATGCTTAGAAATAACCCAATCCTTATCTGTTGAATAGCACTCCATAGCGGATTTGTTTTGTTTTATCTCCGCTTCTTTTACTTTTAAAGCAAGATCAAATTGGCCTAAAGCAAGAAAAGTATTATGAAAATGACTTAGATGC
>JAEYSE010000042.1 GCA_023435025.1 Bacillota bacterium | reverse complement strand
TTTTATAATAAATGGTGTTTTCGGTCAGCCGATCCTGACCTTGTTGGCGGCGGCCATGCGGTAATTGTCGATGAGCACGGCACCTACGACTACGAAGCCGGTGAAGAACGTCTGCCAGTGGCCCTGCAGGCCCATGGACATCAGTCCCTGTTTCAATACGCTCATAACGAATACGCCGATGATTGTACCGGTGAGGCTGCCCACGCCGCCAGCCATGGATGTGCCGCCGATGACGACGCCCGCGATGGCGAGGAGTTCAAGCCCGTTTCCTGTGCTGGGGATGATGGTGGTATAGGCCGCGGCATAAAATATACCGGCCAAACCAGAGAAGAAACCGCACAGCGTGTACACGCCAGTGACCCAGCGCTGGGTCTTGATGCCCGAAAGGCGAACAGCTTCGTGGTTGGAGCCGATGGCGTACGTATAGCGGCCAAAGCGCGTTTTATTGAGCAGCAAGTACGCGATAATGAATGCTATAAACAGCCAGACGATACCAACAGGGAAGCCGGTAGAAGTCTTATAGAACACATATTTGAACCAGCCGTCCGGCGTACCCACGGTGGGGTAGCGCATGGTCATAACCTTGGTCACAATCGCACCAAAGCCCATGCCCATCATCTGGGTGCCCAGCGTTGCGATAAAGGGCGGCAGCTTGAGGTAGGCGACAAATACACCGTTGATGATACCGATGATGGTGGCGACGGCAACAGCGAGCAGCAGCGCTGCAATGATGGGCCACTTCCAGATGTTGTACGCGGCGCCGCCTAAAAGCGCGCCACACATCATAGTGGTGCCTAGGGAAAGGTCGATACCGCCGGTGATGATGACGAACGTGACGCCGATGGCCATAAAGCCGATGTAATAGGAAGCGTCCAGAATGTTGATCAAATAATCAACGGAAAAAAAGTTCGTCCCGAATATGGAGAAGAACACGTACAGCAGAATGAGTACGCCCGGTGCCAGCAGCTTTTGCATATTCAGTTTGGATTTATTGCTCTTTACGCTTTCCATGTTTCCACCTCAATTGTTTGCTGTCGCATAGTGCATGATGTTTTCCTGGGATGCTTCGCTGATATCCACGGTACCGGTGACAGCGCCTTCGTTCATGACAATGATGCGATCGCTCATGCGTAGAAGCTCGGGCATTTCCGAAGAGATCATGATGATGGACTTGTGTTCCTCGGCAAGCTGGCGCATCAGCTTATAAATTTCGCTCTTCGCGCCGACGTCTATGCCTCGGGTTGGTTCGTCGAATATAAGGATATCGCAGTTGCGGATGAGCCATTTGGCGATAACGATCTTTTGCTGGTTGCCGCCGGAAAGATTTTTGGCAAGCTGCGCCGAAGTCGGCGTCTTGATGTTGATTTTACCGATGTACTCCCGTGTAACCTTTTCAATTTTGCTGTCGTTGGTGAACAGGCCCCACGTATAATTCTCCAGACTGGCAAGCACGCAGTTCTCCCGTACGGAAAGCCCGGTTGCAAGGCCGAACGCCTTGCGGTCCTCAGACAGGTAACCGATGCCTAAGCGAACCGCGTCGTAGGGAGATTTAATGGTCACCTGTTTACCGTTCAAATAAATCTCGCCGGAAACGAGTTCGTCCGCGCCAAACAGCGCGCGCATGGTTTCCGTCCTGCCCGCGCCCATGAGCCCAGCAAAACCCAGTATCTCACCGCGCCGGAGCGTAAAGGACACGTCTTTCACGTTTTTCGCTACAAGGTTGCGTGCTTCCAATACCACGGGCGCGCCTTCGGGCACGTCGCTTTTGGCCTTGGGCTCTTCATAAATGGTGCGGCCCACCATCATGGAAATAATTTGCTGCTTGGTAACATCGGGGGTGTTAACGGTACCCACATACTGACCATCCCGCATGACGGTGATTCGGTCCGTTATAATGGGAAGTTCGTCGAGCCGGTGAGAGATATAGATAATGCCGTGGCCCTTGGCGCGAAGATCCCGGATAAATTTAAATAGCTCCTGAATCTCTTTTTCCGTGAGCGCGGCGGTGGGTTCGTCCATGACCAGAAGCTCGCTTTCGAAGGAAAGAGCCTTTGCGATCTCCACCATCTGCTGCTTGGCAACGGTGAGCGATTCGATGGTCGCCGTGGGACTGATATCGATGTGCAGAGATTCAAGAAGTTTTTTCGCTTCTCTGTTCGCCCTGGCGTCGTCTAAGAACACACCCTTTTTGAACTCACGGCCAATAAAAATATTTTCCGCGACGGTAAGATGCGGCATAAGGTTCAATTCCTGATGGATGATGCCGATCTTCAGCTCTTTTGCGTGCTCGGGAGAAGTAATGTCCACTTCCTCCCCGCGTATGCGCACGGTGCCACCATCTTTTTTATAGATGCCGGCGAGTATTTTCATCAGCGTAGATTTGCCTGCGCCGTTCTCCCCGATGAGCGCATGCACCTCACCCGCGTTGACGGTGAGCGCCGCGTTGTCCAGCGCGTGAACGCCGGGGAAGAACTTTTGTATATTTTCCATCTGGAGCATTATTTCTGCCATGGTCTCACCTCAAAGGCAACAATTTACTTAGCCACGCCGGTCTCTTTGGAACGCCCCGCTCCTTTGCTGGCGCGTCGATACGTATGTATGGTTACCTAAAAATTCTGGAGTTGCGCTATTTTGTTTATACCCAAATCAGCCGTTTTGAATTCCTGTCGATCAATCTGCTTAAAGTGCATATATCGCGTAACGTTTCGCTTGGATTATAGCATACGTAAAATCGCATTGTCAACATACAAATGCACAAGCCCGAAATTCAGCGCACTTTACTGCTCCTCCATAAAAAATTGCCCTAATTTTCGGCATTTTTCAGCATGTTTATAGTGCGCAGCGACAAGCCCCACACTGTATATACGCATCATTTTTACCTGTTTCAACGGCCCGGGGCGGCGCTTGACAGGATATAATGGGCATATTACAATAAATGAAAGGTTTCGCGCAATTTTTCTGAAATAACGGGGGGATTCAGTGTCCAATATCAAGGATGTCGCCAGGCTGACCGGCCTTTCCATATCCACCATATCCAAATATATCAATGGCGGAAATGTTCTTGAAGAAAACAGGGCACTGATTGAGCATGCCATTCAGACGCTTGATTATAAGGTCAATCAGGCTGCAAGGAGCCTGAAAACCAGCAAGACCATGACGGTAGGAGCGCTTTTGCCCTCGCTTTCGGTATCTTTTTTCTCCGACCTGTTCTCCATGATTGAAGACCGTCTGGGGAAAGAGGGATATTCCCTGATTGTCTGCAGCTACAACAACGACCCGGAGCAGGAACTCGACAAACTCAAATTCCTGGTCAGCAAGCAGGTAGACGGTATCCTGTTCGTGCCTGAGCGCGTGAATGTGGAACAGGTGAACGCAATTAAGGAAATCTATACCCACAAGGTCCCGCTCGTGTTGCTGGACCGTTGGATTTCCGGCCTGGAATATGACCGCATATTGGTAGACAATTCGGGCATTTCGTATGCCGCAGTGGAGCACCTTTTGGTGAACCGCCACCGCAGGATCGGCATCATGATGGGCCCGAGCGACATTTCCACCGGCTATGAGCGTACGCTGGGATATCAGCGCGTGCTTGCGGATTATTCCATACCGCTCGACTCCTCCCTGATGCTGATGGGTGATTACAGCTATGAATCGGGCTACCGCCTGTTCTGTGAGTTCATGGATATGAGCGAGCCCCCCACCGCGATATTCGTTACCAACTATGATATGACGCTTGGTGCCGTGACAGCGGCATACGAACGCAAGCTGAAAATTCCGCAGGATATCTCGTTTATCGGCTTTGACGAGATCCGGCTGACCAAGATGTTCAACCCACCGCTCTCTATTGTTATTCAGCCAATGGAACTGATCGCGGAGCAGACCGTGGCGACATTGGTACAGCGCATGCGGGAGGATTACGCCTCCTTCCCGCAGATGATGCGCCTCAAGGCGGAGCTGCTGCTTCACGAGTCCGTCGCAGCGCTTTGACGTACCGCAAACGGCAACCGGCGGTTGTTTTGAACGCGAAACGTTTCGCTGCATAATTGGACGTGAATTTGGAAACCAATACCCGCATAATGCTGCTTAAGGAGAAATGAGATATGCTTCTGGGCGTACCCAAGGTGCTCTCGCCGGAGCTTTTGGCCACGCTGTGCGAAATGGGGCACAGCGACGTCATCGTGTTGGGGGATGGAAACTTCCCAGGAAAACGGTTCGCGCATGAGGGCAACTGCAAGTTTGTGCGCGCCGACGGCATCGGCATACCCGAGCTTTTAGAGGCCATATTGCAGATGATGCCATGCGACAGCTACGTACCTACGCCTGTTATGCTGATGGAAACCGCCGCGTGCGACAAAAACCTTACGATCCCCATTTGGGAAACCTATAAAGATATCGTGGCCAAGTATGAGCCGCGCGGCATGAGCGCAATCGGCTTTTATGAGCGGTTCCGCTTTTACGAAGAGGCAAAGAAAGCGTACTGCATCGTCCAGACCGGAGAGAGCGCTATTTACGCGAACGTGCTGATCCAAAAAGGCGTAATCAAGTAAGGGCAAACCAACGGGCCTGCGCATGCGCAGGCCCGTTTTGATTAGATTTAATCCGTCAATGCGCCGTCAACAATATGCACTACGCTGTGCGCATGTGCGGCCACCTGCATATCGTGCGTGATCATAACAATGGTATGACCCATATCGTTGAGTTTCTGGAACAGTTTTAAAGCTTCCTGTTTTGTCCGGTCCGGGTAACCAGAACACCGGTAAGTTCATAGCACAAGCCTTGTTTTTCCGCATTTGAATGGTGGATATGCTTTGAGCGGCAATAAAACTGCTGGCAATGTCCACAGGGCTTTATCGCGGCGAATAAAAAAGCCTCCGTCCGGATCCTGATCCAGCGGAGGTTTTTTACGGTCATACGCTTTGGGGCTTTTCGCTTTTCGGGTCACGGGGTTAAACGTGCCCCATGTGGTTCGCTGCGCGCTATTGAGCGCGCGTTTTTCTTTTTTACTGAGCTTCTCTTTGGGAATGAACTTTTCCAATGTAGCGCACATCCTTTCTATATGGAATTTGCATACAATACTCGAGCGTTTGCGCCGAATTTGCGGCGTGTGGTATACTTTGAACCAGGACTATGATGCGCAGAGTATCCGCGCATGATACCTCAAAGTCTGAAAAGGAGCGGAACCATGGGACTGGACATCATATCCTACCTGGCGCTGGACGTGGAAACGCCCAATGCGCGCGCGGACGCGCTCTGCTCCATCGGCGTAGTCTATAAGGAATACGGGCAGACCGTATTCGAGCGGGAATACCTCGTGAACCCGGAAACGCACTTCGACCCGTTTAACATCGACATCCACGGCATTACGCCTTCCATGGTATATGACGCGCCGACTTTCCCGGAAGTGTGGGGAGAAATCGCCCCTTACGCGCTCCGCATGCCCGTGCTTGCGCACAGCGCGACATTCGACCTTTCGGTGATCAGCCGTACATTGCAGCGTTACGAACTGCCTGCGCCCGTGTTTTCCTATATCTGTACGTGCCGTCTTGCGCGGCGGCATATCGAAAAGGAGCGCTTTGGCAACCACCGGCTCAACACGCTGTGCGAAGGGCTGATGCTGCCGCTTATACGTCACCACAACGCACTCTACGACGCGCAGGCCTGTGCCGCGCTCTTTGACCTGCTGCTGGACAAATACGGGGTGGATGAAAAAGATGTGCTGCAATACCCGCCTGTAAAACACGCGGGCAAGCGTTCCCGCGCCGAAACCACCGTGGCTCCACGGCGGAAAAAGAGCGACGTTCCACTTGATTTCTAGCAATTCTGCCTTACGGCAAAGCGCTCAGATGGAAAAATCCCACCCCGTGCTCTGCGCGTGCTCGTCCGCAAGGTCCTGCAGTGTCTTGCTTTCCAGATAATCCTGTATGACTTTATTGAGCCCTTCCCAGAACGGCAGCGTAGGACAGCTTCCCTTGCGGGGACACTGATTTTCCGCATCCTCCATACAGGCCACAGGCACAAGGTCTCCTTCCACCACGCGCAGGATACTCCCAACCGTGTACTGGGAGGCGTTTTTTACAAGCATGTACCCGCCCATGGGCCCGCGGCTGCTGCGCAACAGGCCCGCCCGGGTAAGCGCGGTGACGATTTGTTCCAGATATTTAACGGATATTCCCTGCCTGCGGGAGATATCCTTTAATGAGACCCACTCTCCGGTATTGTTCATGGCGATGTCCAGCATCATGCGCAGCGCATATCTGCCTTTTGCGGAAATCTTCATAGGATCACCCCTTTTTACTAATATACCACCGTTCTACTATGAAAACAACGGGGCGCAGGGCGCGCAATAAGAAAACTGCCCGCAGGGATGCAGGCAGTTTTTGAAAGAATGATTGCTTGTTATGCGGGATTGAACATATCCTTGCCCACGCCGCAAACGGGGCATACCCAATCATCGGGGATGTCTTCAAACGGGGTGCCGGGCGCGATGCCACCATCCGGATCGCCAACGGCGGGATCATACTCATAGCCACATACGGAACAAACGTAAACCATAACATACCTCCTAGTTATTTTTTCGCTGGTCGGCAAACTGAAAAACAGCATGGCTTTCTGCCGCCCTCAGGGAGCAAAAAACCATACGTCCGTTTTTGTTATGCGTTCTGGGCGCTTTTTGACGCCAGATGCTCATTGATGCGCTTCACCATATCGTCCGCGTCGATGCCGTGGACGGCGCACGCCTGGCCAAGATCCTCACCATGGGCCATGATGCAACCCAAGCAATGCATGCCCGAAGCCATCAATATGTTTGCAATGCCCTGATCCATTTCAATGATCTCCGCGATCGTCATATCCTTATTTACCTGCATGGTATTCCTCCTTATTCATTGCCTCAGCTTTTGATTTCAAATTTGTTGCCGCAGCGCGTACAGGTCACCCTGAGCTTTCCCTTGCCACGTGGCACCCGCAAGCGCTGCGCGCACTGGGTGCAGATAAAGTATTTATACTTGCGCCGCTCCGCGAACGTGGGGTTGTGGCCGGCAGTACGCGCGGCATTCTTGCTGAAAAACGCCTGAAATTTGTTTTTCAGCGGCATCCACCACACCACAAACTTTGCGTTTTCCGCCGCCCGCGCCGAAAAATCCCGGGAAAACATCCGCACGAACATCCATACGATGAGCACCATGGATATGGCGGAAAACGCCAGCCCCACAATGCTGTTCCTGGGCAAAAACATTGCGAGCAGCGCAAATACGATCGCCACAATGCTCAATGCACGGTTAAGATGATCGTTTCCGTAGCGTCCCTGAAACATAGGCACTCTCCTTATAATACCACAACATACGCGTATTTAACGCAGCGCATGAGAAAATTCATTACCATGGGGAAGTCTGCGGACTTGCCCGGAGTGTCAAAAACCTGCAGGTATCGGCACTTTCAAGCAGCGCCGTTTTTTTGCAGCAGCAGCATGCCGTAAGGCGGAAGCAACGCCGCGAGCCTTCCATCCGAAAACGCCCATTCCTGATGCGTCATAGCATCGAAAAATACGCCGTTCAACTTGCATGGAACATCCGCATCCGGCCCTTCTGAAAGGGACGCCGCATCAAACTCGATCTGCTGCGGCTCCGAGGAACGGTTACTTAGCAGCAGCACCGCAGCCTCCGGCGCTTCTTCCCCGAACGCGTCCTGCCCGGAAGCGGTGTAGCGCAGTATGGCGAATACGTCCGAATTGATAGCACCCATGCGGCAGTAGCCTGCCCGCAGCGCCGAATTGCCTGAGCGGACCGCAGTGAGCGCGCGGAAGACATCCAGCAGTTCTTCGTCTTCCCTCCCCCAGGGGTAAGCCGCACGGTTGAACGGATCCGCCATGCCAACCATACCAGCCTCGTCCCCATAATAGATGGAAGGTACGCCGGGCAGCGCCATTTGTATGGCCGTGGCAATCATCAGCCGTGTGCGCCCAAGCGCGTGGGCCTCCGGCGTTAGTACAAATTCCGCCTGCGACTCCCTTGTCAGCGCGTCCCGGTCCGGCGCGCCGCCCAGCATGGTGAGCGCGCGCACGGTATCGTGCGTGGAAAGCAGGTTCATCTGGGCGTAGTAAAACGGCTTGGGGTAGTGCTCCCGCAGCATCTGCAACGCATGGTTGAGCGCATACGCGTCGGCCTTGCCCAGCAGGTAATCCGCCACAGCAGTGCGGAAGGGATACCCCATGACGCAATCAAGCGTTTGCCCCTGTACATACATGCGTAGCCCGCCGTAGGAGACCTTGTTGGAAGCATCCTCCCAGACCTCGCCCAGCAGCACGCTATCCGGGTCGGTGGCCTTGAGCCGCGCACGCAGCAGGCTTAAAAACGCATCGGGCAGTTCGTCCGCTACATCCAACCGCCAGCTTGTGATGCCGTGCTCCGCCCAGTATTGGAGCAGGGAATCCTTTTCCCCGGCGACAAATGCGACGTAGCTTTCATCCAGCTCGTTGACCTCGGGCAGTTCCGGGAAGCCCCACCAGCAACGGTAGCCGTGCTCATGGCGGGGGTGGAAATCGTACCAGCTACGGTACGGTGAAGCCTTGCCCTGAAACGCGCCCACCGAGGGGTACCGCGCGTATTTGTTGAAATACACGCTGTCAGCACCCGTGTGGGAAAACACCCCGTCGAGCATCAGGCGGATACCTTCTTTTCTTGCGGCCGCAACGAGCGCTATAAGCGCCTCGTTTCCGCCGAGTATCGGGTCCACCCGCTTATAATCCGCCGTATCGTACCTGTGGTTGGAGGCGCTTTCAAACACGGGGTTGAAATAAAGCGTATCCACATGCAGGGATTTCAGGTAGGGAAGCGCAGAAATGACGCCGTACAGATCCCCGCAGTAAAAATCGTTGGGCTCGTACGCCTCTCGTCCTTCCTCCGGCAAATACTTGGGTTGTGCGAACCAATCCTCCTGTATGCGCATGTGCCGCCCCAGCGCCCGGTGGTACGCAACGCCGGGATGCATGCCGTTTTGAAACAGCTCGCTGCGGCAAAACCGATCCGGAAATATCTGATACATCATTCCTTCCCGGTACGCGCGCGGGACGGTAAAGCCGGGATCGTACACAGTAATCTGGTATCCCGGGGGCTCAAACGAATACACCGCGCCCTCCCCGCTTTCGCCGCCATAAAACAGCATTTTACCGTTGGGAGGGGCAATCAGGAAATAATACCAGGCAAGGCCGGGTTCCTCAAGCCTTACCGATGCTTCAAAATACACGCCGCCATCGCCAGGGGTACCCTGCATTGGCAGCAACCGTTCCCGGTCGCCGACCCACATCCGAAGCGTGACCGAAGCGTTGGCGTAGCGGGCGCTGACCCACAACCGAAGCGTAACGGCTTCCCCCGCGGGAACTGCCCCGAACGGGGAGCGGAAGCGTAAAAAACGGGAATGGTGCAGCGCGTGAAACGGCATTGGGTTCTCCTTTGGGTTTCCTCTTTTATTGTAAGCTTGCCGGCATTTTATCTCAAGTATGCGGGCGGTTATGTTTCCACATTGTCACATTGCATTCACACGCGAGCGAGACACAGTCTCAGACAACGAATAAGCTTTTTCTTTTCAGGGTCTTTTCCCCCGTACCTCCACAGTTCGCGATGGTCACGCCACGGTGCGGCAGCGCCGTTGCCTTGCGCTCCCTTGCTCACTGGGCCTCCGCTTCGCTACACCCGCAGCCGCTTCATGATCTCTTCCTTCACCTCGCGCTTGCGCTCGATCAAAAACAGAATGAGTCCAAGCGCAAACGCCGGGATGATGACAAACCAGGACCATTGGGGCTGTACCCGCATGCCGTTGTAAAGATCCAGCAGGCATTCAAGCCCCATTACGCCAACGCCCGCCGCCATTATCGCCACGCCGATACGCTGCCAGCCCCGCACGAATGACGTCCGCCACAGCAGCACCACGACGAGCGCAAGAAAGCCATAGAGCAGGACCTGGGGCATCGCTAGGAGGGTATACCAATCCGATGTCGGATCCTGCTGATTGATGATGCTCAAAAACAGCAGCAGCGCGCAGACGTCGAGCGCCACAATCACCACGGGATGCAGCCGGGGGTACAGGAAGGGTAGTATTGCAAGCACCCACAGCATCGCGATACCCGACACTACATAGACTGACCAGGTAAAGCTGTCCTCGTATACAAGGTTGGCCATGACGCAGATAACCGCCGCCAGCGCAAGCACCACGCTGATGATGATGGCCGTATAGCGGCGCTCCACCTGCTCCTGTATGGTGGCAATCCGCGCGCTGTACGGGCGGGGAACAAAAGGATCAAACGGCTCCTTTGGGTTCTTCGCCTCAACGCCGCAAAGCGGGCAGTTTTGCAGGCTTTTTTCGAGCTCCACGCCGCAATTGACGCAATATGCCATAGCTATGCTCCTTTCTGCGGGTGGTTGGTTTCCACCAGCACATGCAGCCCCTGTCTGACGAGGGCACGGAAAAATGTACGTTCCACATGCGGCTCCGCAACCGTGCGAGTAAACGAGATACAAAGCGTATCCCCGAAGCTTGCGACGCCGCACTCCACCGCATTATGCCGCGCGGTGCACAGCACAAACAGAAAATGGTCTATATAAGGCTCAAGTCCTTCGGGAACGACCACGCTACCGATATTGGAAATGACGGAGGAAAACAGTTTTTCTCCGGTCATTTCATAGACGAGCCGTATGCTCATTTTTTTTAAAAACAGCGGAACCACGCGCAGCGCGAGATTGCGCTCATCCCCCACGTTTTTGGAAATGCGTGCATTTAGATTTTTTTCTGTGAACATGTATCGAAAATAGTGGTGAACCTGCTCAAGAATTTCTTCAAACGAAAAGTCGCCCAAGTTGGGGTCAATCCCCGGATTGAGGTATTGGGAAAAGTTCCGCAGCGTCCGGGTGGGATAATATTTTCTTAAATTGACGGGTACGCTGACCTTTACGGGTCTTGGCCGCCGCGAATGCTCGGCAAGCTGCATGCTGTAGAGCACGTGTATGAGCGTTGCAGTCAGATATTCAGTAAGCGACACATGGTAACGGCGGGCCAATTCCAGCGCGGCGTTCACGCTCAATGTTCCGGTGGTGATATACCGCACGCCGTTGATCAGCGGAGTGCCGGTTGGGTGATAGGCCTGCGATTCCTTGCGCGTAGGGCGCGCGCCCATACGGGAAAAGCGGGAAAATCCGTCTTCCAACTCCTCTGGATGTGGCGGTTCGTCAAGCGGCAGCACACCGCATTCGGGCAGCACCGTAGCCCCCAACTCCCGCGCGTACTCACTGAGCAGGGTTTTAAAAAACGTCAGGCCGGCGCCGCCGTCGCAGATGACATGCGCGATTTCACAGGAGATGCGGTCGTTGTGCACTTTTACGCGGAAGGGCAGTTCATTCCGGATAAGCGGCGGGCAGGGGTAGAGCGTATCCTCCTCCACCAGCGCACGTTTATGAAGCTGCTCCAGGAAATACCAGAAAATACCTCGCCTTACCCGCACAAAAAAGCCGGGAAAGCGGGGCTGCATCCTGTCCAGCGCGCGCTGAAGCGCTTCGCGGTCCACCGCTTGCTTCATCACGGCCGTAAAGCGGAACATGGACGTATAGCCCTTGTTGGCAATGACGGGGTAAATATTGGCCGCGTTATCGAGCGGGTACCAGCTACGCTTCTGCACGGCTATACCCCCTCCGCCGGTTTTGGTAAGATGCGGGCGAGTATAAACTCGGCAATTCCCGCTATGGCGGCGTGGCTTTCGGGGGTATCGAATACATGAAAGACATGCCACATACCCTCCCACTCGGAAAGCTGCACATCGACCCCATCCCGCTTCATGGCGGCGTATAGCTTGCGGGAATCGCCAAGCAGCACCTCATGGGTGCCCACGTGTATGAGCGTGGAAGGAAAGCCCGTAAAATCCGCGAATACGGGGGAAATAAGTGGGTCCATCAGATTTTTTCCATAGGCGTAATACATGACGGCGCGTAAAAGTTTCCTGCGCTCCAGCAGCGGATCGACCGATTTGTTTTCATTATAGCTTTCATCCGAAAGCGTAAGATCTACCCAGGGGGAAAGCGCGACGATTGCCGCAGGCAGCGGAAGCCCTTCCTCCCGCGCCTTTAGCGCAGTGGCCATTTCCAGCCCGCCGCCCGCAGAATCCCCCACAAATGCGATGCGCTCAGCGGAAAGACCCAACGACAGCAAGTAGCGGTAAACCGCCATGGCGTCCTCCATGGCGGCAGGATGCGGATTTTCCGGTGCAAGCCGGTATTCAAAGGACAGCACGTTGCGCCCGGTGGCCTGCGCAAAATCAACCGCCAGTGGTCGGGTGCTTGCGATGGTGCCTGCCATGTACGCCCCGCCGTGGAAATAGAGAATGGCCTCGTCCTCCGGCGCGCCAAGCGTATGGAACCATTCCGCGAGCACGGGGCCAATGCAATCGTTGGCAACCACCATATTTTCCGGCAATGCGCGCGTATCGACCTCCGCAAGAATATCTTGCCCCATACGCTCCATTTCCAGGCTGAGGTTGTTTAAAAGCGGGCGAAAGCCGCGTATGGCCGCTTGCAAAATGTTGCTGACCCGGCTGGGCATACGCGACCCCCTTTCCATGCTTAGCTCTGCGCTAAAAACGCGTTGATGAACGAATCGAGTTCGCCATCCATCACAGCCTGTATGTTGCCGTTTTCCACGCCGGTGCGGTGATCCTTTACAAGCGTGTACGGCTGGAAGACATACGAGCGGATTTGGCTGCCCCACTCGATTTTTTTCATATCGCCCTTGATCTGCGCCATCTGCTCCATGCGCTCGCGCTCCTGGAGTTCAAGCAGCTTACCCTTGAGCATGCGCATAGCGGTTTCTTTGTTCTGGAGCTGGCTGCGCTCGTTCTGGCACTGCACCACGATGTTGGTAGGGAGGTGCGTGATGCGAATGGCGGAGGACGTCTTGTTGACGTGCTGCCCGCCCGCGCCGCTGGAGCGGTAGGTATCGATACGAAGATCGTCAAGATCGATTTCTATGCTGTTTTCGTCGTCGTCGAATATCGGCGTGACGTCAAGCGAAGCAAACGACGTGTGGCGCCTGCCCGAAGAATCGAACGGGGAAATGCGCACCAGCCGGTGCACGCCCTTTTCGGCCTTCAGATAGCCGTAGGCGCTGTCCCCCATGACCTCGAACGTGACGGATTTGATGCCCGACTCGTCGCCATCGAGCAAGTCCAGTTCCCGCACCGTCCAGCCGCGCACCGCACAGAAGCGCGTATACATGCGGTAGAGCATCTGCACCCAGTCCTGCGCTTCCGTGCCGCCCGCACCCGCGTGCAGGGACAGTACGGCGTTGGAGGCGTCGTATTCGCCCTTCAGTAGCGTCGACAGCCGCAGCTCTTCCACACGGCGGCGGAATACATCATATTCGCGGACAAGCTCCTCTTCTAAAGAAGCGTCCTGCGTCTCCTCGATCATTTCCAGTAGGGTTTCCATATCATCCGCAGCAGATTTCAGCTTTTCATACTTGCCGATTTTGCTCTGTACGGCCTTTACGCGCTGGTTGACCTTGTTGGCGTTCTCCACATCGTCCCAGAAGCCGGGGGCGGCCATCTGATCCTCCAGCGCTTGTTGTTCGCTCTTCAACCCGGCGAGGTCAAAGAGATTCACCTGCCTCTTTGAGTGTTTGGACCGACGCGGCGATCTGCTGCTTGTACTCGTCCAGTAAAATCAAAGTCTTCACATCCTTTTATAGAATACGCTACTTTTCTTTCCACGAAAGAAAAGTAGCAAAAGAAAGCGTGAATATAAAAGGGATTCTTAAGGACGTTACGGCCCTTAAGCGGGGGTTGGTGGAACGCAGCCGCGCGCCGCCTGTGGCGAATAAAGCAAGGCGTAGTCCCAGTAAGGCCCTCGGCGGGGCACGCCTCGTTCACTAGGCCTGCGGGCCGTCGCAAGGAAGCGCCAGAAGCGGCTTTGCCGCGACGCAGCGCGACCATTGCGAACTGTGGGCCGAAGGCAGCGCTTCCAATGTCTTACATTATGCGCTTTTTCCACAGCAATTCTTATATTTTTTTCCGCTACCGCACGGGCAGGGATCGTTGCGGCCAATCGTCCTGCCTTTTTTGGTAGGCTTATTGCCTTCCGGGTTGGCGGTTTCGATGGGAACAGCAAGCTGTTCACGCTGGGTCACCTTGGGCTGAAGCTGCGCGCCCAGCAGGAAGCGGATGGTTTCCTGCCTGATTTCCGTAATCATGGCGTCGAACATCTCAAAGCCTTCCTGCGTGTAGGCGGCGACAGGCTCCTTCTGGCCATAGGCACGTAAGCCGATGCCCTGACGCAGCTGATCCATGGCGTCGATGTGATCCATCCAGTGGCTGTCGACCGCGCGAAGGAGAGCGACGCGCTCCACCTCTCGCATATCGACGCCCGCAGCGAAAATTTCCTCTTCCTTCTTCGCATAGAGCCCGCTCACGAATTCCGTAATACGCTCGGCGACGGCCTTCGCGTTGAGCTTCTCCGCCTCGTTGGGCGCAAACAGCATGCGACGGGGCACGCGGCAGAGATCGCAGATTTCATGCGAAAGGCCGACAAGGTTCCATTCCTCCGGGTACTCGGTGCCGGGGCAGTAGGAGGAAACATGGCTGTCTACCACGCCAGAGAGCATTTCAAGAAGGGACTGGTGGATGTCCTCCCCCATCAGCACACGGCGGCGCTGGCCGTAGATAATCTCGCGCTGCTTGTTCATGACGTCGTCATACTGAAGCACGTTTTTACGGATTTCAAAGTTGTGCATTTCGACGCGTTTCTGCGCGGACTCGATCTGCTTGGTGATCATGCCCATCTCGATGGGTACATCGTCGTCCGGGGAGACCTTCTCCAGCATGCTCTTGACGCGGTCCGCTCCAAAGCGGCGCATCAATTCGTCTTCCAAAGAAACATAAAAGCGCGTGCTGCCCGGGTCGCCCTGGCGGCCGCTTCGGCCGCGCAGCTGGTTGTCGATACGGCGGCTCTCATGCCGCTCGGTGCCTATGATGTGCAGACCGCCCAAAGCCACGACCTTGTCGTGCTCCGCATCGGTTTCTGCCTTGAACTTCTTATAAAGAGTGTTGTAGGTTTCTCTGGCGGAGAGGATTTCTTCATCCTCAGTTTCGGCGTGGCCGGTGGCTTCCTCTATAAGCCATTCCTCCATGCCGTCGCGCTTCATTTGCTCACGCGCCATGAAATCCGGGTTGCCGCCCAAAAGAATATCGGTGCCGCGCCCGGCCATGTTGGTGGCGATTGTCACACGCCCCAGCTTACCGGCCTGGGCCACAATCTCTGCCTCCTTGGCGTGGTGCTTGGCGTTCAATACCACGTGCGGAACGCCTCTGCGCTCCAATAAACCGCTCAAATATTCGCTGCGTTCCACCGAGATGGTGCCAACGAGTATGGGCTGACCGGTTTTGTACATGCTTTCTATTTCTGCTACCACGGCGCGGAATTTACCTGCCTCCGAGGTATAGACGACATCGTTGTTATCCTTACGGATCATATCGCGGTTGGTGGGGATCTCCACGACGTCGAGGTTGTAGATGGCTGTAAATTCCGTCTCCTCAGTCTTGGCGGTACCCGTCATACCCGCAAGCTTCTTGTACATGCGAAAATAGTTCTGGAAGGTAATGGTGGCGAGCGTCTTATTTTCCCGCTCCACCTTCACGCCCTCTTTGGCCTCAAGCGCCTGATGCAGGCCTTCGCTGTACCTGCGGCCCAGCATGAGGCGGCCGGTAAATTCATCCACGATGATGACCTGGCCGTCCTGCACCACATAGTCCACATCACGCGAGAATATGGTATGCGCCTTCAATGCCTGCAGGATGTGGTGATTCAGCTCGGTGTTTTCGGTATCCGCGAGGCTTTCGACGTTAAAGAATTTTTCCGCCTTGGTGATGCCTTCCTGAGTAAGCTGCACCGACTTCTGCTTGATGTCCACCATGTAGTCGCCGCCTTCCGGCTGTTCCTCCATGAGCATCTCGCTGCGGGTCTGCTTGACAATATCCGGCCCGCGCTGCAGCTTTAATACAAAGCGGTCCGCCTTTTCATAGAGATCCGTCGTCTTTTCGCCGTGGCCGGAAATGATGAGCGGGGTGCGCGCCTCGTCGATTAATATGCTGTCCACCTCGTCCACGATGGCGTAGCTTAATTCCCGCTGCACCATCTGCTCACGGTAGACAACCATGTTATCCCTTAAATAATCGAAGCCGAGCTCGTTGTTTGTGCCGTAGGTGATGTCGCAGTTGTAGGCGGCGCGGCGCTCGTCGTTGTCCATATCGTGGACAATGACGCCGACGGTAAGCCCCAAAAAGCGGTGAATTTTGCCCATCCACTGCGCGTCGCGTTTTGCCAAATAATCGTTGACGGTGACGATGTGCACACCCTGGCCGGTGAGAGCGTTGAGGTAGGAAGGAAGCGTAGCGACAAGCGTCTTGCCTTCGCCCGTTTTCATCTCCGCAATACGGCCCTGATGCAGCACGATGCCACCGATCAACTGTACATCGAAGTGCCGCATGCCCACGGTGCGAACCGCGGCTTCGCGAACTGCGGCAAAGGCTTCCGGCAAAAGACTATCCAGCGTTTCGCCCTTACTCAGACGTTCTTTGAACTCCGTAGTCTTGGCGCGAAGCTGTGTGTCCGTCAAAGCCTGCATGGCGGGCTCAAGTTGATTAATCTGGTCCACGACGGGCCTCAGCTTTTTAAGCTTTGCTTCCGGCGTGGTTCCCAGGAGCTTATCAAAGAATCCCATATTATTCGTAGCGGCGCAAAGCACGCTATCCTCCCATTACCGTAATTCCATCCCATTATAGCATGTACCATAGACTGGTACAACGCGAATACAGGCGGGAGAACTTGAACTTTGCTTGAACAAGCTGCGGCAACAAAATGTTTTTTTGCCACATTTGGGGGAGGTCCCCAGTTCTGTTTCTTTGGTATAATAAAGAAAACGCGGCCTGTGCCGCGCATTGCGGAGGCATCCACATATGGTTACCTTTCAAAGCTTACAATCCCAATTCGGCAGCGCGATTATGGAGCTTTCCAAAAAGTTGCACAGCCGCCCGGAACTGGGGTTGCAGGAATACGAAACCACCAAGCTGATTTGCAACGTATTGGCTGATTTGGGAATTGAACGCATCGACCTTGGGCTTAAGACCGGCGCTGTGGGCAGATTGCGGACTGGAAAGAACGGCCCCGTAGTTGGCCTCCGGGCGGATATCGACGCCATAAGCCAGCAGGAGGAATGCGACCGACCCGACCGTTCTAAAGTTGACGGCACCATGCACGCCTGCGGGCACGACGTCCACACTGCGGGGCTGTTGGGCGCAGCCATGGCGCTTGCCGCAATGAAAGACGAATTATCCGGGGACGTGGTGTTCGTGTTCCAGCCTGCGGAGGAAACGCTTGCGGGCGCGCGGCTAATGATAGACGCCGGGTTATTTACAAAAGCGCCGGTAAGTTGCATGTTCGGCCTGCACAATTCCCCGCATATGAACGTGGGCACTGTGGGCATACGGGAAGGGCACCTGATGGCAGCGAAGGATATGTTCCGCGCGCGCATGATCGGCCGGGGCGGGCACAGCAGCGCCCCGCAGAAAAACATAGACCCCATACTCGCGGCGGCTGCCGCCGTACAGGGCGTCCATACCATTATTAGCCGCAACGTAGGGCCGCTTTCCTCGGCGGTGGTGAACGTAAGCTACCTGTCCGGCGGTTCCGAAGCGGATTTAATCGTCAATGACGCCGTGTTCGGCGGCACCATTCGCACACATGAGGAGGGCGTGCGGGCACGGGTACTGGAGCGCCTGGAGGAAATGACCCGCTCCACCGCCCAGGCCTATGGCTGTAAAGCCGAATTCACGCATACGCCCGTTACCCCCGCCGTGGTCAATCCGGCAATGCTACTCCCCCTTGCAAGAAATGCCGCTGCTGCAACCGTGGGGGAAGAAAGCATGGTTACCCCGCCCGTCAACATGGCTTCCGAGGATTTCGCACTGTACAGCGAATACGTGCCGTCGTTCTTTTACTTCTTAGGCTCCGGCACGCCGGGCACGCGCAATTACTCCTGGCACAATCCGCGTTTCTGCGCGCATAAAGAAACGCCGCTCTATGGCGCGACGCTGCTTGCAAATTCGGTACTTGCGGCGCAGGAACTACTGCGCCAATAGGCTTTACTTTGGGATACTCTCGTAAATGGTTTGGAATAGTTGTATCTGCGCCCGGTCGTCCCGGGGGAACAGGATGTACCCGCCCCCTTGTCTGAAATCGTCAACGGTGATCACACCCGCGCTGGTGATCATGAAAATGTCGCTCTTTTCAGCCCCTTTTTCCTGATAAATAAGGAACAAAATCACTGTCTGCGTGGAACCGTATGAGATGACGTTGCCATCCGGAAAACGCCGTGCGTAAGTATGGCTTTGAATGGCATTTAAAACGTCCTGCGCTTCTTCTTGCCGAAGTTCCAGATTGTTAACGGAAAGGTCGCCGATATTCTCCCGGATATTGGCCACCACGCCGGTATATGTCCGTTTGAGTATATTGGGTGCGGGGATGCCGAAATGGAGCGTCAGAAGAAAGACGCATACCACAGCCACCGCGAGCGTGGCTCCCGCTTTTTTCATGTTGTCCCTCCTGCAATAAAATGCCGAGCACATTCAGTATACGACAAATGAGAACTTTTTACAATTTGTTGCAGAAGCCGTCGGAGACGACTTAAAAGGGTTCCGCAGCCATGTTGATTTCGAAAGGAGCGCTATGAACGAATTGAGCTATGTCGCCATCATTCAGGAGCAGACGAAGCGCGCGCTGTGGGAAGTAGAAAACGTAGTGGATTGTATCCCTGGTAACATCTGGGGTGTGCCGTATTGGGGCATGCCGCTTTACAAGCATGTCTACCACATGCTGCACTCGTTGGATCAATGGTTCATCAACCCCAGGCGCTATTCGGAGCCGGAATTCCATATTCCCAACCTTAACAATCTGGACGTTGTAACGGAAAAAGTGCTGACACGGGAAGAACTTCACGTGTACTTTTTGCAGGTAAGCGAAAAGGTGTGCCGTTATCTTGATACGCTGACGGAAGAAGAGCTTCTGGACCAGCCGGAGGGCTGCGAATGGACACGCTTTACCTTAATCCTGGGCCAGCACAGGCACCTGCATTCCCACATGGGTATGCTGATGGGCTTTATCATCGCTAGGACCGGATTGTGGCCTAAAGTGATCGGCCTGACCGGGGAGATAAGAGAGCGTATGGGGCCGGAGTATCTGTAGCATACGGTGAAAGCTGCTGCAACTATTATAAGGAATGGCTTCATCGGGTATTATGATACAAATCATCCTGTCCTTTCCAAATTGAAGGAAACGGGAGGTAGCCTTGATGAAGCCAAGACAATGGTTGTGTCTCCTGCTCTTTGTACTCTTTCTCTTTCCCAGCACTGCGCTTGCAAACTCACTCTCCTTCCACTATTACCAGGGCGGTATCAGCGGAGGGATGTTTTCCGTTTCCAATCAGCCGATTTCAGTGCTACATGAAACGCTTTCTTTTTCATTGCCAGATGAAGACAGGTTATCCGACGCAACGATCTGCGCCGCATATGATCATACTAACCAAGGCAACAATCGGGAAAACGTCTCCATGCTGTTTCCTATTCTGTTTTGGTCGGAGGACGTAAAAACCCTGGAGGGGAGCTTATCGGTTACTGTGGACACGTTATCAATTCCTTGCCGGTTTGCGCTGATCCGGTTTAGTGGTGGCAACGCGTCCTATTATACCGAGCAGATATGGGAAAGCGAGGTGTTTTTAAGAAACTCCCAATATGAAGCGATCCTTCAAAGTATGGAGCGGCAAGGCGTTACATTGGATCAGTTTCTTTCAAGCGGGGTTTCTGAACAATATGAGGCACGCGAAGACGATGACCCTGGTTCCCCGTGGGTGCTGCTCGTCCTCTACGAGGTCTCTTTTGAACCGGGGCAGGAACGCCATGTAGAGGTTTCATACCAGCAACGGGGCATGACGCCATACAATAATACCGAACGCGCACAGGATGTCGAGTTTTATTATCTATTAAACCCGGCAAAGGCCTTTGCAGGATTTGGTACACTCGATATTCTGATCGACGCCAAAGCAAAGGGCGCAAGGCTTACCGCTGATGGGTTCAACTTTGTGCGTGGAAAAGATGGTATCTATCGCACTTCCTTGAACGGCTTGCCGGAACAGGATTTGCATTTCAAACTTTCCCGGGGAGATAGGAATTCAAGCCTATATATTGCCATAGGTGCCTTTGCACTCTTTTGGCTTCTCGTGTTTGGAGGAGGGATCGTTGGAATCGCAGTTCTAATCAGCCTTAGAAAAAAGAACCGTAAGCAACGAGGCAAAAGTTCACCCGTTTAAAATGAGTGGCGAATTTTTTTAGCAATGTATCCGGGTGCTATCAGAAAACCCTGCCTGTGGAAATCACAGGCAGGGTTTTTCGTGATCGATGTGCTACTTCTTTTCCACACCCAACGTCACGGTTTCGCCGTTGACATCCCATTCCTTGACATAACCCTTGGGCGCGGTATTCTCTACCGCATCCGCCAGCGTATCCGAGGCGATCTCAGCGCCGAACTTTTGGAACACACCTGCCACCACAGCAGAACCGGAGTAGGTGAGCGCGATATGGTCCGTCACGTCAAAACCCGCTTCCTTGCGCATGGTCTGCACCTTCGAGGTCAGCTCGCGCACGAAGCCTTCTTCAATGAGCGCGGGGGTGAGGTTCGTATCCAATACCACGGAAAGCTCGCGCTCGGTGACGGTGACAAAGCCCGCCTTCTGCATGGGCTCAATGAGCACATCGTCCTTTTCGAGCGACACGTCCACGCCTTCTACGCTGAACGAATACGCTTTCCCCGCGTTGTGGGCGGCGACGACTTCGTCCCCAATGCCTTCGCCCGCAAGATACGCGCCGATCTTGGGCAGCACTTTGCCGTAGCGGGGCCCGAGGGTTTTCAACTGCGGCTTGGCGCGGTAGGAAACGAAGGAGGATGCGTCCGCCACAAAGCGGACCTCCTTGACGTTCAATTCCTCTGCAATGATGGCGACATACCCCGCAGGAAGCGCTTCCCCCTGCACATACATGCAGGCGATGGGCTGGCGGTTCTTGATGACGGCAGTGTTGCGCGCCGCGCGGCCTAAGACTACGATATCCAGTACCCGCTCCATGTTAACTTCCAGGTCTTTATCCACAAAGGAGAGGTCAGCCTGCGGATAATCCGTCAAATGGACGCTTTCCGGAGCCGCCTTATCCACAGAACGAACAAGGTTCTGATAGATTTCCTCGGCCATGAACGGAGTAAAGGGGGCAGAAAGACGCGCAAGGGTTTCGAGCACCGTAAACAGCGTCATATACGCAGCTTCCTTATCCGCCGTCATATCCTTGCCCCAGTAGCGTTCGCGGCAGCGGCGCACATACCAGTTCGATATGTCATCGACAAATTTCTGCAAGGTTCTCCCGGCCTCGGTGATGCGCAGGTTTTCCAAATGCGTATCCACGTCGCGGGTGACGGAATGGAGGCGGGAAAGCACCCAGCGGTCCATTTCGGTCAGGTTTTCGCGCTTTAGGCTATGCTTTGTCGGGTCGAACCCGTCGATCTCCGCGTAGAGGATGTAGAACGCATATGTGTTCCACAGCGTACCCATGAACTTGCGCTGGCTTTCGTTGACGGCGTCCTCGTAGAAGCGGCTCGGCAGCCAAGGCATGGAACCGGTGTAGAAGTACCAGCGTACGGCATCCGCACCCTGCTTGTCTAAAACCGTCCAGGGGTCCACGACATTGCCAAGGTGCTTTGACATCTTCCTTCCGTCCTTGTCCTGCACGTGGCCCATGACGATGCAGTTCAAGAACGCCGGGTCGTCGAACAAACAGGTGGAGATTGCCAAGAGCGTATAGAACCAGCCGCGCGTCTGGTCGATGGCCTCGCTGATAAAATCGGCGGGGTAGCGGGTTTCGAACACCTCTTTGTTTTCAAACGGATAGTGCCACTGCGCAAACGGCATGGAACCGCTGTCGAACCAGCAGTCGATCACTTCCGGCTCGCGCTTCATATCACCGCCGCACTTCGGGCAGTTTAGATGCACCGCGTCGATGAACGGCTTATGAAGCTCGATGTTTTCGGGCACGTTCTTGCCCAACTCCTTCAGTTCCACGATACTGCCCACAACATGGGTGTGCCCGCAGTCCGCACACGTCCATACCGGAAGCGGCGTACCCCAGTAACGCTCGCGGGAAATGCCCCAATCAATAACGTTCTCCAGGAAGTTGCCCATGCGGCCTTCCTTTATGGTTTCGGGAATCCAGTTGACGCGGCGGTTGAACTCAATGAGCTTATCCTTCACCGCCGTCATTTTCACAAACCAGCTCTTGCGCGCATAATAGATGAGCGCCGTATCGCACCGCCAGCAGAACGGATAGTTGTGCTCAAAGTTCATGGCGCGGTAGAGGCGGCCCGTCTCCTCCAGCGTATGGAGTATCGCGTGGTCGGCGTCCTTGACGTACATGCCATCCCACGGGGTGCCGCCGGTCATGTGGCCTTTCGCGTCCACCAGTTGAATAAACGGAAGATCCCATTCGCGGCCCACGCGCGCGTCGTCTTCACCGAACGCGGGCGCGTTGTGGACGATACCGGTACCGTCAGTGAGCGTGACATAGTCGTCGCTCATCACGTACCAGCCGCGCTTGCCCTGCGCGTCCACCGGAAAATCGAACAGTGGCTCATAGTCCGTACCCACCAGGGATTTCCCGGGAAATGTGGAAAGAATCTCCGCGTTTTCGCCGATCACGTTCTCCACCAAAGCCTGCGCCAGAATGTATACGGCATCCCCGCGCTTTACCCTTGCGTAGGTTTCATTCGCGTTGACGCAAAGGCTGACGTTAGAGGGCAGCGTCCATGGTGTGGTGGTCCAGGCAAGAATATAGGTATTGTCCTCGCCCTTCACCTTAAACTTCGCGATGGCAGAGGTGTCCTTGACATCTTTGTAGCCCTGCGCTACCTCATGGGAGGAAAGCGCCGTGCCGCAGCGCGGGCAGTAAGGCACGACCTTGTGGCCCTTATATAAGAGGCCCTTTTCATGGATGTGCTTTAACGCCCACCATTCGGACTCGATGTAGTTGTTGTCGTATGTGATGTAGGGGTCTTCCATATCCGCCCAGAAGCCGACGCGGTCGGACATTTCCTCCCACTCGCCTTTGTACTTCCACACGGATTCCTTACACTTTTTGATAAAGGGCTCCACGCCGTAGGCTTCGATCTGTTCCTTGCCGTCTAAGCCTAACTGCTTTTCCACTTCCAGCTCCACCGGCAGGCCGTGCGTATCCCAGCCCGCCTTGCGCAGCACGTCAAACCCCTTCATGGTCTTGTAGCGGGGGATGATGTCCTTGATGCAGCGGGTCAGGATATGCCCGATATGCGGCTTGCCGTTCGCCGTCGGCGGGCCGTCAAAGAACGTGTAGGTAGTCGCGCCCTTGCGGTGCAGGGTGCTCTTTTCAAACACCTTGTTCTCTTTCCAGAACTTCAATACTTCCTTTTCGCGGGAAACAAAATCCAGCGTTGTAGGAACCTTTTTGTACATGGGAAACCTCCTTAGCGGTTTACAGTTGAAATCATTTGGAGAAACGATGGAGCGCTGCCCCATACCCCGCCAAAGGGACACGTCCCTTTGGAATCCCCTCTATTTTGCCTTTTTACAAACAAAAACGCCACATCCCAATCGGGACGCGGCGTAGCCACGCGGTACCACCCGAGTTGACGTCTTAAATAAAAGCGTCCTCTCTTACCTGCGCACAGTAATGCGCTGCTGCTGTAACGGGCAGACCCGTGGCGGCTTACTGACAAAATCTTTGCGTTCGCCCGCCCGCTCCCGGGTGATGCATGTGACATTCCGCCCTGCCGCGCTTGCACCGCCCGCGGCTCGCTACCTGGGGGAATATGGCCCATGCGTGTCCCGATCTTCGCTTATACAGCGCTTATTATACAGGCCGCAAGGCGGTTTGTAAAGCGAAAATGCCCGTAGAGTGGCTTAGAAAACGCGGTTTTTGAGATATTTTGTAAACACGTACCCATTCCCGTCCCCCCATTCAATCTGCGTCCATTCCCCGATGACGCCGGTACAAAGAACGGGCTCATCCGTGTTTAGCTCATAGAGCACGGCGGATTCTTCCCGGCTGGTTGGCAGCGCGCGCACGTTGACGGGTTCCGTGGCGTAGCGCGTGACCGGTGCATAGGCTGGAATTTCCTCGGGCGCTTCAAATAGGTATGCGTCAAACGCGTATGCGAGCGCGCCGTTCCATTCAATAATCGCCCACCTGCCGAACATGCCCACCTTTTTCACGCACTGACCACTGAAGAGTACCGCAAGCTCGGCGTACGCGGTATCCGGTCCTTCGCGCACCACAAGATCGCCGATGACCGGATATACGGTAATGGGCTCGATCGATACCGCCTGATCCAGATACTTTACTTTTTCCTCTTTCTTAACCTGCTGCTCTTTGTTTCCCGGTGCAAATACCATGATCGCGCCCGTAGGGGAAGGATCGTCCGCAATGACGTACTGATTGGTATCAAACAGCCTTTTTAGCGCCGTCTTTTCCTTTGGCGCGTCCACGCGGTGGACGACGCCGTCTATCTGCACCGCACCGTTCCAGGCAACATACGTCTTCCCCTCAACCACCACTGGGCGAACAAGGAAGGAAGCAACCAGTATTGCCGCGCAGGCAGCAACGGCAGGAATGATTGCCCGCTGAAAAAACAGTGTCTTTCTGCGCACATCCCGGTACGTAGGTTTTTCCTGCTCCGCCTGCCGGTAGACGGAGGAAAGCACGCTGTCAAGCGGAAGCGCGTTCGTTTTCTCCCGCGCTGCGCCGTAAAGCAGTTCATCTATCTTTTCAATATCCTTCAAAACGCTTCCTCCTTCCCCAACGCGGATGATAACATCTCCCGCGCGCGGGACAGCCTGGAACGGTACGTCCCGCCCGAAACGCGCAGCGCATCCGCCGCCTCCTTCTGGGATAGGTCCGCAAAATAGTAGAGCACCACGGCCTCCTTATATACTTTGGGAAGCGCATCCACCTCGGTCCAGACCGTCTGCGCCGTTTCCGTCTGCACGCACGCGGCTTCGGGCAGAGCATATACATCCATATCCGCGCGTTCGGGTACGCAATCCGCCACCAGTTCATGCCGCTCCCGGCGCAGGCAGTCGATCGCCGCGTTTTTCACCGCACGGTAAAGCCAGCTCCTTGCCTGCGGGGGCGCGAGCGCGTGAAGCGTATCCCAACGCACAAACGCTTTTAAGAATACCGTTTGCGTAAGTTCCAACGCGGTGTGATGGTTGCTGGTGAGCCCATATGCCGTCCAATACACCATGGGCGAACAGGAGGCGTATAAGCGTTCAAATTCTTCTTCCCGCAGAATAATTACCCCCGATGCGCCGGGCTCGTTGCCCCCCCGCTGCCCGGCTGTATATAGAACGCTGACGGTTGCTGTTTTGCTGCAAGGTTTGGAAAAAAAAGAAAAACCGCTGTTGAGCGGCTCTACGGGCGGCATAAGGAAGGGGGTGGGGAAACGTAGTTTCCGCACAATATAAAAAACATCGCGACGGCCCGCAGGCCTAGTGTGCGAGGTGTCTCCCGCCGAGGACGCGGCGCTGAAAGCGCCGATACCTTTATTCTCTTTTATCCGCCGGGAACACGACTTCCGCCTGGCGGCGCAATTCCGTCATCACGGCGTGGACGTCACGCATGATACCGGCCAGTTCCTCATAGCGTCTGCGATGTTCGGGGGAGTCTTTATGTAACATGATGTCCGCGAACGCATTCGCCTCGCCGATCATCCAGTTGCTCTCCTTTTCTTCCGCCACCTCCACTGTGGTTTTTGTTGCGCGGTCGAACACGCGGATGGAGGAAATATCGTTCATGGACGCCAGCAGTATCGTACCTTTGCTGCCGTAGATTTCGCTGGGCAGGAACGAGTCTGCAATTTTCCCCGTCTGCATGACGACGTCAAAACCGCTATACCGGAACACGATCACGCCTATGCCGTCGACACCCGTCTTTACCTTGGTGCAGAAATAGTGGCAGCCGTTTGGCTTCCCGAACAGCGCCACGGCGGTATAGACGGGATATACGCCAAGGTCATACAGCGCGCCCGCCGAACACTCCAGCGAGAAGATGTTAACGTGCTCCCCTTTTAACACAAGGTCGTAGCGGGGGGAGTATTTCATATAGGTAAGGTTCGCGCCGCGGATTTCGCCTATGTTTTTCAACTGCTCTTTGAGCACAGGAAAATTGCGCTCATGGATATGCCGCGCCGCCTCAAACACAAACACGCCGTTTTCCCGGGCAAGGAAAAGAATATGCTCCGTTTCCCTGCTGTTGGAGAATGCGGATTTTTCCACAATGACATGCTTTTTGTTAAGCACGGCCTTCTTGGCCTGCTCATAATGATAGGCGTTCGGGGAGGCGATGTAGACGACATCAAGATCGGCAAGACCAAAAAATGCGTCAAGGTCTGTGGCGTATTCGCTTACGTCGTATTTCTTGCCGAACGCCTTCGCGGCCTCTAGTGTGCGGGAATACACGGCATATACGCGATACAATCCCGTTGCAAGCGCGCCCTCTAAAAACGAATCCGTAATCCAGCCCGTTCCGATCACACCCAGGTTTAACATGGCTTTACCCCTTTCCCATATGGACAAGTTCTTGATCCATTCTATCACCGATCGCGTCTGTCCGCCACGCCCCACGCCGGAAGCACATTCTCCCTTTTCACACAGCGCCGGATATGATACACTGTTTGAAATTTTACCAACATTAATTCCACTTATAAACCGGATAAAGGAGGCGTATCCATGCTGCAGCTTAGAAAACCCTCTCGGCTCAAGGCGGGCGATACGGTTGCCACCGTCAGCCTATCCTGGGGCGGCGCAGGGGACCCGGAGATTTTGTGGCGCTATGAAACCGGGAAGCGGAGGTTAAAAGAGCAGTTCGGGCTCAACGTAGTGGAACTGCCGCATACGCTCAAAGGCTCGGACTACGTCTACCACCACCCGGAAGAGCGCGCAAAGGATCTGATGTGCGCGTTTGCGGACCCAAGCATCAAAGGAATATTCTCCTGCATCGGCGGGGACGAAAGCATCCGGATGCTGCCGTACCTGGATTTTGACGTGATTCGCAACAATCCTAAGGCGTTCATGGGGTATTCGGATACGACTATCACGCACTTGGTGTGCCTGAAAGCTGGCATCTCAAGTTTCTATGGTCCTTCCATACTTGGGGAGTTCGCGGAAAACATCCGTATATTCCCCTACACCGCGGAGCATGTAAAAAAAGTTTTGTTTGAGCCCGACCCGATCGGCAATATCCCCGCCTCCGAAGGCTGGACCGGCGAGCGCATCGAGTGGCTCATTGAAAATGCACATATTGAAAAGAAGCTCTTGAAGAATGAGGGCTATCAGGTCCTTCAGGGTGAGGGCGCTGTTCAGGGCCATTTGATTGGCGGGTGCCTGGAAGTGCTGGAAATGGTGAAAGGTACCGTGCTTTGGCCGCAGATGGAGGCGTTCTCCGGCGCGCTACTGTTCCTGGAAACTTCCGAGGACATGCCTACGCCGGAATATGTGCTCTACGCATTGCGCAGTTACGGTGCGATGGGTATGCTGCAAACAATCAACGGACTGCTCTTTTCCAAGCCCTATCAAGGGCGCTATTTTGCGGAGTATCCGGCCATGATTAAAAAAGCGCTTGCGGAATTCGGTCTCTCGCGCCTGCCCGTCTTCTATAACATGAGCTTCGGGCACAACGAACCCATGTGCGTGCTGCCCTACGGGGCTTGCGCCGAGATCGATTGCGAGAGAGGGACATTTGCTATTTTAGAATCGGGAGTTCTTTAGAAAAGACGACCGCAGCAATGGACGTACAGCATAAAAACTTCGTTCATGCTCAGACGTCATCATCGTTGTTCTTGGAGGATAACATGATAAAGATCGGTGACTTCTCCATATTAACCGGAATTAGCATTCATATGCTCCGCAACTATGACAAAACCGGGTTGCTCAAACCGGAACGGGTGGACAGGTTAACCGGGTACCGTTACTATGGCGAAAATCAAATCATGAAAGCCAACCGCATACAGGTTCTAAAGAGCTTAGGCTTTGGGCTCAAGGAGATATCCTGTATGCTGCCAGACGACATATTGGATACTACAATACAAAGTCACCTGCATAATAAGATTAAGGAAAAAGAAAGAAGTCTTGCAGAAACGCAACGCCAGATTATACAAATTCAACAAGCCCTTCAAGAACTGAATTCCCGTAATGAATATACCTTATCCGTACATGTTAAAAAGTTTCCGATAAGAAAAGTTGCAAGTGTTCGCGCTAAGATTGGGGAATTCTCCGAGGAAGGGTTGCTATGGCAACGTCTTGATACAGGCTGTGAGAAGCATGGAGCAAGACCGGCTAATGTTCCGTATTGTTTTGCAATCACCCATAGCATTGATTTTGAGAATAGGAGTATCGACACGGAGGTTATGAGGGTTGTTGATAAACTGTTGCCGGACATTGACGGATTAAGATTTTTTGAAATACCCGAAACTGAAGTTGCAGCCGTTGCATATCAAGGGATTTACAGCAGTATTAGCGACATTAGCAGATATATTTACCATTGGATTGAGGAAAACAGTTATAAAATTTGCGGCAAACCATTTCAAGCCTATTATATTTCACCGGAAAATGAGACAAACCCCGAAAATTATATTACCGAAATATGCTTTCCAATAAAAAAATAGGCGGTTGACTCTCGTACGATGCAAGGGTTTATACTCCTCCTGTTGAGCAATCTTAAAAGACAGGGGGCATTTTATGTCCGAGAAACTCATTCATATCAATCACCACATGGAAGACTATGAATGTATGTGGAATGGTATAGAAGATTTGTATATGACAAAAACCAAAGAGCATTTACCGGATTTTTTCTTCTTTACACTGGCTGGAATAGGGAATTTTGTCTATCTGAAAAACGCTAAAGCCGCACTTAAGCGGCAGGCTGTTTGGAATGACGGAAGAACGAAAAAAATGTATGAAATGCTCTCGCCAATTGTAGGCTTTGCGTATCAGTATACGGAGGGAACAAGCTTCCTGACTATGCTAAAGCGTGCGAAACAAAGCATCGATGCTGGCAATCCGGTTGTTCTTGGATGCCTTGATATGTATTATTTGAATTATTACCCGAAATTCTATCAGAGAGTCCATATCCCAATACACTATATCTTGATGGTTGGCTACAGTGACGAACGGCAATGCATTTATATTCACGACTGTGGTGTTGAGGATATCCAGGAAGTAAGTTACGCCAGTCTTGAAGAAGCCCTGAATGTTCAGAAAACGGCTCTTTCTGACAAAAACACGATGTGCACCATTCAATTTGCAGAAAAGCTCCCCGATGTAAAAGAAATTGCTTTCAAGGCATTGTCCGAAAAGGCGCGCAATATTCTGGAGCCGCCTGTAAGCTTTCTTGGTATAAAAGGAATGCGAAAGCTTGCCAAAGAGTTTAACATGTGGGAACAAGAATTATCAGCTGAAGAGTACCAAGACGCGCTCATGAATATTGTAATGTTCACCGGGACAGTTCCGGTGCTTCCAGATGCACTGCTAAGACCAGAGGAAAGGAGTGACATCCCTCATAAGGCTGCAAGAGAGAAACTAGTCCATGTCTTAGATGAATTATCCGCAAGGTATACGATTGACGCCTGGAAGCAGTCTGCGCGGGAGTTTGAAAAGAGCGGTGATTTACTTTCGCATATGACGGACAGGATTTCCGATTACCTGTTGGGCAACTGCGGCAATCTGAACGATATTCCCAATTTGATCTGTGAGATTGCAGATATCGAGGAAAAGGCGTTTCTTTCTATACTGAATGGAACAAGAAGTTAATTAAGAGGCAGCGATCGCATATGCGATCGCTGCCTCAGCCTATCAAACAACCTGTCGTTGGGTTGGTACAGCGCCTTAACGCACTGGCACCACACCTTTGTCATGTTTCAAGAAAAAATTACGCTCTTCCCGCGCTGCCAAAAAGCAGCATCTTGACTTTGGCAGCTTCCGCCATGGCCTGCTCCGCCTTTTGTACGACGTCTTCGTAACGAAGCGATACGTTGTCCGCAATTGCCTTATTGGCAGCGAGTATGACATCTGTATAGATATTAATTTTTGAGATGCCGCCCGAAATCACGTTCCGGAAATCATCATCGCTCAGCCCGGAACCGCCATGCAGCACCAACGGCTGTGAAAGCCGGCCACTAAGATCATGCAGCAACGGCAGGTTCAGTTTCGGCTTCTTTTTATAAACGCCGTGTATGGTGCCTATGGAAACGGCAAGGAAGTCCGTTTTTGTGCGCTCTATGAAGTCCTGCGCCGCTTCCGGGTCGGTATAGACGTTCTCTTCTTCCGTGCCCGTTTCGCCTTCGAGGCCGCTCACATGCCCGAGTTCAGACTCGAGCTCCACATCCATGGCGTGGGCAATGCGTGCAAATTCTGCGCTTTTTTCCACGTTCTCCTCATACGGCAGGCTGGAGCCGTCGAACATGACGGAGCACAACCCATGGCGCATGGCCTGCAGCATGACGTCATAGCGGTAGGTATGGTCCATGTGTATGGCAACGGGTACTTTCGCCATGCGCGCGGCCTGCAGCATCAATGGGGCGAGCCATTCAAATGTGCTGTATGTCAGCAGGCTTTCCGCAGGCCCGAAAATCACGGGGGAATTGACCTCTTCTGCCGCCGTGATATAAGCGCGGATCATATGAAGATCGACTACATCAAAGAAACCGACGCCGTATTTTTTGGCCTGCGCGTCCTTGAGGATCTCACTGGTCTTGTAAAGAGCCATGTTACGTTCCTTTCAAAAGAAATAAAAATCGCTTATGGCTATTATACATCCAAACCAGTGTTGTGGATAGGCATCTTATAAGAGAGAGCCCAAAACAAGTCTAAGCAGATAGGCCTCTATCCGGCTTCATTATATTTCACTAACCTTGACAGGTTTTTGTAATTATCTATACTAAAATATAGAAGCACATGCTGTTAAGGGGGAATGCTGCATGCGGCAAACAAAGGAAAACACTGCACTGGTCAAACGCCGCATTCTGGAAACGGCGACTGCGGAGTTTGCGCGCCATGGATTTGCTGCGGTGAACCTCGAAGAGATTGCAACAATTGCAGGCGTTTCCCGCGGGCCGCTCTACTACCATTTCAAAAGCAAAGAAGCGCTCTATATCGCCTGTGTGGAAACGCTGGTTGCGCAGGAACAGGCAATATATGAAACAATTCTTGACGAAACGAAATATGTGCTCACACTTTTACGTGATGACCTTACCTTCTGCCTTTCTAACAGGCGCCTGGAGCCTTTCTATTGCAGCGGCAAGGACGGAGCGCCCGAGACCTCGATTTTTCATGAATATTATGCATGGCTGCACGAGCGCAAGACAGCAGCGTTGACTGCCGCCAAGGCGCGCGGAGAACTTCGGGAAGACTGTGATATCCCCGAACTGCTTACTTTTTTGTATATCTATATTTGGGGCATGGTACGAGCCAATGGAACGGATACCGGCTTCCCGCTTTCCAACCGCGTAATCGGGAATAGCACGGAGTACTTTATTCAAATTATCCGTCAGAAATATTGTCCATAATTGATATGCATCATTCTGCCGCCGAAAAAATTTCGGCGGCTTTTCATTTGCCGTCTTGTAATTATACATACGTGTACGTATAATGAATGCTGTTAATTTAACAACAATATCTCATAGGAGGCAAACAATGAAAAAGTTTCTGACTCTTGCCATGGCGTTCCTGTTGCTCTTTTCCATGGCTGCATGTGCGCCGGCAGCGGAACCCGTACACCCCCCCGCTATTGCAACCCCCGCAGCGGCAGCAACCCCTTCCCCTGCGCCCACAGTGGCAGACGGTGCCTATGAAGGCGTTGCCGCTGGTTTTAACGGGGAATTGAAGGTTTCAGTCACGGTTGCAAGCGGAGCGATTGAAAAGGTAGAAGTCCTTGCCCACACTGAAAGCGCGGGCGTGGCCGACGATATTCTTGCCGCTATGCCGGAGCTGATTGTAAAAGAACAGTCTTATGCGGTAGATGCGCTTTCGGGCGCTACATTCACCAGTAACGCCGTAAAAGCCGCTGTCAAAGACGCTCTGACCAAAGCTGGCGCTATAGAGGGCCAATTTGATACAGTACCGGTACACGAACAGAAGGAAGAGACCATTGATGCCGATGTCGTCGTGATCGGCGCGGGCATCGCCGGACTTTCCGCCGCAATTGAAGCAAAAGAAGCTGGCGCTAACGTCATCATTCTGGAGAAGCTTGCGCGCATGGGCGGCTCTTCCGTAACCTCGGGCGGTATTGTATACGCTACGAACAGCCCTCTTAACAGCTCCTATGACAACGACCCTGCCGACATGGTCGCCTATTACCAGCAGCGCGCCAATGGCCTGGCGGACGAAGCGCTGCTGACCTATGGCGCGGAGCATTCCGGCGAAACCATACAGTGGCTAATGGACCAGGGCGTGGAGTTTAAAGAGGACGTGGTGCCCACCGGCTTAAGCCCGGCCAAGCGCGCCCACTATGCCACACAGGGAGGCCCCGGCGTTTTCAACCCTCTCAAAAACAAGGTAAAGGAACTGGGCATCCCGGTATACTTTGAGACCCCCGCAACCGAACTGATCACAGACAGTTCCGGCGTTACGGGCGTCAAGGCGCAATCCAAATACGTCAGCTACACCATCAACACGAAATCTGTCGTCATGGCGACCGGCGGATTTGACGCAAGCAAGGAGCTCAAAGAACTCTATGCACCTGACGCCGCAACCGCCGCCTGCATGTCCAGCGTCGCAAATACAGGCGATGGCATTGTCATGGGTGAAAAGGCAGGCGCTGCCACCCTGTTCCGCGGCGGCGTGATCGGCTTCCGCGCGGTTAACCCGGCATTACCCATGTCCAGGGATGCAAATGGCCTCATTTGGGCAGGTACGCTGGGCGTCACCGATGAGGGTGTGCGCTTTGCAAGCGAGACCGCCGACTATCCTGTTTTCTTCACAAAGATGGTGGAGACTGGCCGCGAGGATTTCTACTATATTTTTGACAGCGCAGCAGCAACAGAGCTGTGCGAGTTGGCTGTAGCGCAGGGCATGGGCTTCAAGGCGGATAGCATTGAGGACCTAGCGACCGCAGCAGGTATGAATTCCGCCACATTGAAGGCTACGTTTGACCGTTACCAGGAGCTTGCCGCAGCGGGCAAAGATGAGGATTTCGGCAAGGCGACGATTGCGCCGCTTTCTGCAGAAGGCCCTTATTATGCCGTTCGGTTCAAGAAGTCCACGATCGGAAGCATGGGCGGGCTCACCATCAACACCAGCGCAGAGGTGCTTTCTAAGGATGGCGCTGCGATCCCGGGCTTCTACGCTGCCGGCGAGTGTGCAAACGGTCAGTTCTTCGATAAGGAATATCCCGCATCCGGCACGATGCTCAGCCTAAGCACCACTTATGGCCGCACCGCAGGCGCGAATGCAGCCGCATATGCCGCGAAGTAACCTATCTATACAGTTGAAAGAGGCCTAGCGGTTCTAAGGACCTCAAATTTATCAGTCCACAGTCATTATGGCTGTGGACTTTTCTTTGCTTGCATCCTTACTTACCCTGCCGTATACTACACAAATAACAAGGAGGTGCGCTTATGGAGTTACGCTGTACAGATGGCACAAATTCGGATTTTATCCTATTGTGCGCCATGCTCGATGCGCACCTTAACGCCCTTGCTGGCGGGGAGGAAAGACGCTCTGATTACGTGCCGCTCAACAAGCTGGATCATATTCATGACGCGTTTGTACTCTACGACGGTGCGTTGCCCGTAGGCTGCGCCAGCTTCAAGGACTATGAACCGGGGGTAGCCGAAGTCAAGCGTGTATTCGTGCGCGAGAATTACCGCGGTCGTGGTCTTGCCCGCAAGCTCATGCAGGCAGTGGAGGAGCACGCAAGGCAAAAAGGCTATCGAAGCCTGATACTTGAAACGGGAAAGCCGCTTGTTTCCGCCGTTGCCCTCTACACCAACATGGGCTATCATGTCATTCCCAATTACGGGGCCTACGAATGCATGGGCGAATCCGTCTGCATGCGCAAAGAGCTTTAGGATTGTATATGAAAAGCTGGAGGTCAAGGACTAACCTCCGGCTTTTTATGTTTCAAGTATTACCGGTCCAGGCCTTCCCTGTGACATTTACGGCCACCCCGCCTTTCAACACCGCCATATCATATAGATAAACGCGAAAAATATTTCGGGAAAAATTTACATATTTCAAGCTTTTGCGCTTTAGCTGCGCCTTGATTCAGACGATACCTTATGGTAGCGAAACGAAAGGGCTGCAATTGGACCATGCACAATTTATCCATGCTGGTATCCGTTTTCTTTTTTTCACTTTGCGCTTTCGCCATATTCGTTTCTTTTTATGTTTTGGGGCTTGGGCTTCATAAAACTCTAAACCAGCTGTTTTTTGCCCTGGGATTTTGTTTTATCTTTTGGGCGTTTGGTTGCTCCATTGCAAATTCCGCAACCAGACTGTCCATCGTTACGTTATGGCTGCGGCTTGCAGGAATAGGATGGAGTTTATGTTACAGCATCCTTTTGCATTTCGTGCTGAAGTTTACCCAATCTCCTGCACTAAAAAAATGGTGGATCTATACGCTGATGTATGCGCCGGCAGCGGCAAGCCTGGTTCTTCTTTTTCTCAGACCTTGGTATTCACACTTCCCATACGAACTTGTGTTTACAAGGCTTGGCTTGGTGATGACCGGAACAGCAGGCTTTTCCAACCTATGGTTTTTGCTTTATGCTTTACTTGATACCGTACTCTGCGTAATCCTGCTACGCCGCTATGCCAAAAATCAAACGGAAAAGGTCGTCCTTGGCTCCACCCGGGCAATCACGCAATCCCTGATCATTTTACTAGCGGGTACGGCGCTCCATCTGCTGGTGAGCATCGCCCTATCCATACGTGTTCCACAGCTGATGCCCCTTCTCATGCTCTTTCCGCTCGGATCAATTTTTTATTGTGTGCGCCGGTACGGGCTAATGGATAATCGACAGCCGGAAGAAAAGCGCTTGATCCTGGATGGGAAAATGCATGCCAGACTGTCTGACTATTTAGGATTGATGTACCTGGCGGGAAGCTTTTTATATTTTGTTGTAACATATTTTATTTATCGTGCTTCAACTGTTTTTGTGGTGCTGCCCTTTTCCCTGCTGATACTGCTGTTTGGGCTTGCGATCTGGATCTCCTCCCGTCTGCGCCTACCAGTCAATGCGAAAGATTACATTACACTCGCGGTGATCTGTGTCTCCATTCCCGTCATTACCCTCCACTTTGCCGATACCGGCGCCATGACGATCTGGCCATTCCCGTTTGTGTTCATGTTTATCACATTGCTGTATGAAAAAAAGGATGCTTTGGTATATGTGACGTTTTCGGCTCTGATGTCGCAGATTGCGCTTTTTTCATTCCCTTCCGCTCGTTCCATGGAAATGAGACCAGGCGACTATCTCATTCGCATGCTCTTTTTTCTGATTGCTTTTCTGGTCGCGCTTTTTATCAACAGGGTGTACGTATCCCGGCTCAGGCAGGGGCGGTCTCAGATTCGGCTGCAAAAGTTATTTTTTGAGCTTTCCTCCGATCTGGTTTCTTCAAGCCTGTTTAATATCCGAGAAAAGCTTGAATATACGCTTTCCCGCCTTGGCATGTTCTTTGGGGTGGAGCAGGTATATATGCTGCTAACGATGGGAAATACGGCAATGGTCACTTCTGTGCTTGAGTGGCGCGGGGAAGGCGTTCCATCCGTAGAGCCAAATTACCTAGGCATGGATATGAACGAAACAACGGAGCACCACCGCCTGCTGGAACAAGAGCATACCATAGCAATGTTTCCGGTGAGTGTGAACCAGAGTTCCGTTGGCATTTTAGCGATGCCCTGCACCGACCCAAGCATTTGCACCGAAGAAAACCGTGCTGCCATGCGCATCATCGCCAACATGCTGGGGGATGCGCTGTCAAAGGCCGAGTCTGAGCGCGCGATTAATGAAATGGCCTATTATGACCATTTGACCAATCTGCCCAACCGTATCTCCTTTAACAGCCGCGTGGAACAGGCCATTCAGATGGTCTCCCGCCGCGGCCGCCAGTTTGCGGTAATGTTTCTGGACCTGGATTCGTTTAAGAATGTCAATGATACCATGGGCCACGAAGGCGGCGATCTTTTGCTCAAGCTGATTTCCAAACAGCTGATTTCTTCCCTGCGGCCCAAAGATACCGTTTCCCGTTTTGGTGGAGATGAATTTTTGGTTCTGATTAACGATTTGACTACGCTCAATGATCTTCCGATGATTGCGGGCCGCATTATGAATTTGTTCCGCACGCCGTTCTGTCTGGACGGTCAGGAGTTCAACATCACCGCCAGCGCAGGCATTTCCGTTTACCCAACGGACGGAATTACCGCGGATACGCTGGTAAAAAACGCGGATATCGCTATGTATCAGGCCAAAGCCAAAGGAAAAAACCAGTACGTCATCTGTTCCTCTTCTCTTAAGCAAGAGGTCACCGACCGCCTCAACCTGACCAACAACCTGTATCACGCGCTGGAGCGACAGCAGCTAATGCTATACTATCAGCCGCAGATTGACGTCAAGTGCGGCGCGATCATTGGTCTGGAAGCGCTGCTCAGGTGGAAGCACCCGGAGCTGGGAATGGTTCCGCCCCATAGCTTTATCCCGCTGGCAGAGCATACGGGGCTCATCAACCCCATTGGCGAGTGGGTGCTGCGCACCGCGTGCGCTCAAAGCGTAACATGGCAGCAGATGGGCCTTCCCGCCGTCCGCATGGGGGTCAATATTTCCGCCATACAGTTTAACAACCCCGCATTTGCACTGCAGGTTTCGCGCGTACTGCAGCAGACCGGCCTGAACCCCGCTTTTCTGGAGCTGGAACTGACGGAAAGCGCTGCGCTTCAGAACGCAGAACATACCATTCATATGCTTTCAGGCCTCAAGGAATTGGGTGTTTCCATCTCCATTGACGATTTCGGGACAGAATATTCCTCTTTGAGCCGGTTAAAGCTGCTGCCGATTGACCGGATCAAAATGGACATGCAGTTTGTGCACAGCATCGGCGGCAGCACAAAGGACCAGGCCGTGACCAAGATCATCATCAGCCTGGCCAAAAACCTTGGGCTTAAGGTAATTGCGGAGGGCGTGGAGACCAAACAGCAGCTGGATTTCCTGGCCCGGAGAATGTGCGACGAGGTACAGGGATACTACTACTTCCATCCCATGCCGGCGGAAGAAGTGGAAGCTGTGCTCCGGGAGCGAGGAGCAATCCCCCCTGTGCCGGACTCCTGTATGCTATAACGACAACCGTCAAATACGCGGCTTAAATAGCCGCTTTTTGATTTCAGCAGGCCAGCAAAATATGCTATACTAAACACAATGGCATAAGCGTTGCGCTGGCTTGGCGTAGGAGGAATTTTATGTTTGATATCGTCGTTGCTGGAGAATATTTGATCGATTTTACGCCATCCGGGCGCGGCTCCATGGGGAACCCGGCCTATGAGATGAACCCCGGCGGCGGCCCGCCCAACTGCGCGGCGGCGGTCTCCGCCCTGGGTGGCAAGGCTGCGGTGATTGGCGCAGTGGGGGACGACCTGTTTGGGCGTTTCTTAAAGCAAATGCTCACCACTTGTAACATTGAACCTCGCGGCGTACAGACCGTGCCTGTCATACACACCACGCTCGCATTTGTAAGCCTGCAGGATAACGGCGAGCGCGAGTTCGCATTTCTGCGCGATCCCGGCGCCGATACGGAGCTTAAGGAAGAGTTGCTGGACTATTCCCTCATTGACCAATGCCGCAACCTCCATTTCAGCTCCCTTACCCTAAAGCGTGACCCCGCGCGCGCCGCCACCCTTTCCGCCGTACGCTATGCCAAAGAAAGGGGCATTCAAATCTCTTACGACCCCAATTATCGCGCGATGCTTTGGGACAGTAAGGAACACGCCATACAAGAGCTCTACGGCGCGCTGCCGCTTGCTGACGTCGTAAAGCTTTCCGAAGAAGAGATGGCCATGCTGTTAAACGTAAGTGTTGACGATCCCGCAGCAGGAACCAAGAAGCTTCTCGACATGGGTATCAAGACCTGCTACATCACCTATGGCGGAAAGGGCGCCTATTACGCAACTGCGTCCGAACAAGGCTTTGTTGACGGGTTTTCTGTGCAGGCTGTGGATACCACCGGCTGTGGAGATTCGTTCATGGGATCGGCCATCTATCTGCAGTTCAACCATCCGGAACTCAGCCTACCTGAACGCGTGCGCTTTTCAAATGCGGTAGGCGCGCTGTGCGCCACCAAGAAGGGCGGCATGATGGCCATGCCAAGCTATGAGCAGGCATTCGCGCTGTTTAAAACCCGTTAAGAGGATTCATTTATTGAATAACAACGGGGCTGATTATTCAGCCCCGTTTTAAACTTTCTATTAAAAGCCTTTATACGGCGATTCCCTTTGCGATCTTTTCCTGATCCATTTGAGCGACTTCATCATCCAATTTGATGACCAATGCAACCACAAGCATAATTGCGCCAAAAATTAGCGGAACTATGCCCTGGAACGCCAGAATGGCGTTGATTGCCGTTGAAGTCTGTGTAGGCGCGTTCGCCACATATCCGCCGAGTTGCAGCCCAAAGCCCATCAGTAAGAGGGCTGCAGAGGAGCCGCATTTTGAGATAAAACCGCTCAGGGAATTCATCATGTTTTCCACGCGCCTGCCATGGCTCCATTCCAAGAGGTCCACCAAGTCCGCGCGGTTGGTGCCGATCAGCACAATATTTAATCCGACGCTCATACCCATAAAGAGGGCATGCGCCATTGCGGCGATTAATGCAGTAGGGAATGCCATGATAAACAGCTTGGAAAATATCAGCAAGGATGCGCCGCAGATCATACTGACCCGCCTTCCGAACCGCTTGCTCACATATGAGACCAACGGGAGTATCAGGAGCGACCCAAGCGCAAACATCCCCATGATGAGGGTCACGCCACCTGAATTGCTCAGCACATAGGATGCATAATAGGCAATGCTGCCAGTCACCATGATGTTGCTGGAGAAATAGAATAACGTGAATATGGAGTTGTGCAGCCAGCTCTTATTTTGAAACATGATCTTTAGCACATAGAACATCTTGAGCTTTTGCTCGTTCTCTTCTATTGGCTTGACCCGTTCTTTTGTTGTAAAGTAAGTAAACAGACACCCAACAACGATAATGAGGCCGATTATGACCGCGCCCCACATAAATCCACGCGTCTTGTCCACCACCTGGCCAGCTGCGTCCGTACCTCCAAACGCGCGGACGATGGGCCAAAGCAGCACAGAAGCCAGTACCCCACCCAGGCTTGCAGAAGCCGAGACGTAAGCGTTGATGGTTAGCCGCTCTTTTACGTTGCCGGTGGCGAGCATGGGAAGCGCATAGGCCGGGAGGCGGATAATGGTTGCAAGCGTATCAAAGAGAATATAAATCAGCAGCGCATATGCAAACTGCAGGCCATCCGGCAAATCTATTTTTGTAAACAATACGACGCAGAATATGGCAAGTGGGATACAGAAATAAAGCGCATAGGGTCTGGAGCGCTCCCCATTCTTAAAGCGTCGGTTATCCGCCAACAGGCCAATGAGTGGATCGTTGACGCCATCCCAAATGCGCCCAAGCGTAATCAACAGTCCCGCGAGAGCGGGGGCCATTGTCAGCACATCGGTCAGATAGAATAGGAAAAATGTACTTACAAACTGTTCCACAAGATTCATGGACAACGTAATCGAGCCGATGCCCAGTTTTTCACGGAATCTCACCTTTTGACCTGCCATACTTTCCATGAGTTACCCCCGCTTGCATCAATATATAGTTTTCACCAGTATAAATGATATTTGCTCCCTGTCAAACAACAGTTCGAAAATTTCCTCAATATTTCGGGTTTCCTGGCCGTTTGTGTTGCCATATTCAGATTTCGACCGTATAATTGGTTGCAATGATGGTAATTTGTGCATAAGTTTGCGCGTATGAATATTTGTCATACCATATGGCTGCATCATTATTGGAGGACGCTATGAACAAAAAGACGCTCCTTTCGCTTTGTGCATTGTACGGGAAGCTGCAGGGTGAGCGGGCCCTGTACTCCCATGCAACTGAAGGCAATTTCGCCCATATGACGCTTGAGGATAAACTATGGTGGGGATATAAGTGCTATATCCGCCAGGTCGAGCAAGCGCAAAAGGGTAGGGGCATTGAAGAACACTTTGCGCGTCAGGATCTTGCCTTTTCTTTGCCGGAAGGGTTTGCCGAAATTGGCAGTGTAACATTTTCTGCGGGAGGGGATTTGTTATCCTCTCCATTCATCAATCCGGAAAATACGCGGCATGTGTGGGACGACATCGCGGACTATTATTTTGATGCGGATATTGTATATGCCAATCTGGAGTCACCCGTTACCGCCTCCGCTATCGCCCACTCCCAGGCGTCAATCAAAGCAACTCCTGCTATGAACAATTCTATAGAAATGCTTGAGGTATTCCACCGTTCCGGCAAGGGCGTCAATCTCTTTTCCACCGCAAACAATCACAGCATGGATATGGGGGAAGAAGGGCTTATCTCTACGCTGGATATACTCGATGAGATCGGCTGCGCCCATGTAGGAACCGCAAGAACGCAAGCGGACCGGGATGACGTCCTGGTCATTGAAAAAAACGGCGTACGCATTGCATTCCTTTCCTATACGTTTTCACTCAACGGGAAAGAGACACCCGAAGGTAAGCCGTATATGGCAAACTATATTCGCCTGAATACACCCGATTTTGATCCTGCCTTAATCGAGCAGCACGTGAAGTCTGCCCGCCTTGAAAAGAATGCCGATTTTGTGATTGCATTAGTGCACTGGAGCCTGGAATTTGAACTGTACCCGGTGGAAACTGTAATGTCTACGGCAAGAAAGTTCGCCGCAATGGGCATTGATATCATCGTCGGCAATCACTCGCACTGCATACAGCCCATTGAGCGGCTCGAAACGGTGGATCCATATTCCGGCCAGAAAAAAGATTGCCTGGTGATCTATGCGCTGGGAGACCTGATATACCAAAACGGATATCCGGGGAACTTCAGCCTTGCAAACCTCGTAAAACTTCGCATTGTCAAAGGCACGTTGGAAGGCGGGGCTACCACACTTCTTACCGATTTTACAGTGATGCCGAAGTATACCTTCTCCCGGAAAGAAAACGAGAGGTATGTAGACCACCGAATGCTTGATATCCGAAAGCTTACAAATGCTTTGCGTGTAGGGGAAAATCCCTATTCGATGTCTGAATCAGAGCAAACTGAAGTGTTTCGACTGGAAGCAATCATGAACCGCGTGCTTGGCCCGGCGCTTGCAAGCACCGCGCATCTTTATAACTAATACGCAAGCAACCCCAGATAAACCAAGAACCGTCAGATTTGGCGGCTTTTCTCATCAGATATCTCAACCTCAACAGCTCAAGGAAATGCAAAAGCCCTCGCTTACGCGTAAGCGCTTAATTTACTATGGGAGCCAATTACCTATCCTTTCAATAGGAGCGGCAAACTGCCGCAGGTTGCGGCAGATTTGCTCTTTCAGTTCAGCATGGCCGTACCGCGTCGGCGCGAACGCCTTCCTTGTACGGCTTGCTTCACTGGGCCTCCGTTTCGCTTCATCGCCCACAGGGCGCGCTCAACTTCGGCCT
>JAEYSE010000013.1 GCA_023435025.1 Bacillota bacterium | reverse complement strand
CACATGGCTTTTCAGGACGGTTTGAACTGTTACGGCAGCAGCTTATGCGCGCCCGCAATCACGGGCCAGTTGGTGCAAAGGGAATACGCTTCCACATACTCCACCCCGGGCGTACCGCAGGCGGATGCAAAATACCTGTTTTCACGTTCCAGTGCATCCGCATAATTGACGCCAAACGCGTCCTTGCACCATTCGCCCTGCTGCGTAGCGTGGCAATGGAACATCTTGACCTTGTCCGCAAACGTATCTGTGATGTCCACAAAATACTGGGGATGATACTTATCGGAAAGCCCATGCGGCGTGCAATAGAACATGGGAGGCACTTTATCCGTATTGGGGCTTGCTGTTTCGATCAATTTCACCGATGCAAGCACCCGCGCTTCAAAGGCCATATAACCGGTAATATCGTGATCCTGGTTATAATCCACATACGGAGGAGGCGCAAGTATCACATCCGGGCGCGCTATGCGAACAGCTTCAATGAATTTCATGCGCGTCTCCTTGTTATCAAACAAGAACTCGTCGTCCTCATTGAGCCAAATCAATTGTGCGCCCAAGAGATCCGCAGCCGCTTTCGCCTCATCATAACGAATCTTCGCAATTTCCTCCTTGGTATGGCGGAAAGAGCCAATGTTCCCGTTGGTTGCAACACACAGAAATATCTCGTCGCCACGCTGTTTCATTTTGAAAAGCGTGCCCGCCATACGAAATTCGATATCGTCAGGATGTGCCCCAAATGCCAATACTCTCATAGATATCCTCCTCCACTGCAGCTGTTACCTGTTCATATAATCCACAACGATTTTGATCTGTTCGCCAAAGGAGGCATCTGCAAACTTCTTATCAAAGAATGCGCCGCCAATGGTATATGCCCATGCGCCGGTCGCTTTCACTTCATCTAACCGCTGAAAGCTTGCAACGCTGCCTGCAAGGCAAACGGGCGCTTTAACGTTCTTCACAAACTCGCTGTTCAGTTTTATCGCATCTCCGGTAAAACGATATCCCAGAAGATCGAAACCCACCACGCCCTTTGTTTCAACCAGGCCGTTGGCTTCTGCAATCATACCCTCAATTGTACCATCCAGCACGCTGGGACGCCCAGAGATTTTTCCGACGAACGGCATATATTTCATGCCGGCCTGATCCGCTACTGCTTTAACCGAATCAAAGTAGAGCGTGCCCATTAAAATATCAAAGCCGCAGCGTACGCCAATCCTGGCGCCTTCCAAGCAATCTTCCTCCGTATAAGCTACGACTTCAAGGCAGGTGATCTTGCCGGCAGCTTTCATCTTCTCAACCAGAATCTTCATCTGGTCTTCCGGCAGCCCAACCTCCTTGAATCCCCAATAGGTTGCCGGAGCGTCCTTGGCAGATTCAAAAACCTCAATTGCATTTTCCACTGTCCTGTCATTGTGCGTGAGCATGACGATGAGTTCCGGGATGTTTTTCATGGCTGATTTCTCCTGTAGCATATATTTGGCGGGGCAGAAACTACCCCGCCTTTGCTCATAACTTGTTAGCTAACTGCACCGGCTATATAGTCTGCAAGGGTCTTTCCGTTATAATAGAACTCGAACATTTCTTCTACATTTGCCTTGGTTACATTGGTGTTCGGATAGAAAATGGCGCTGGGGATTTCTTCTCCGTTGAGCAGGTTCACCATTTGGTTCATGCACCAGATCGCGGGTGAAGTGGAGCTATAGCAGCAGGAGCCCAGCAGATCGCCATTGTAGATACCCTCAAGTATGACTTTGTCGTTGTCAATGGAGGTGATGGGGACATCGCTGCCTGCCGCTTTTTTGGCGTTCATCATGCCGATTGTGGCCGAGGCATAAAGACCGAATGCGCCAATCAGCTTATCGCCATAATTCATAAGAGCCCCTTCAAACGCAGTGTAGTGTTCTTCAGGCGCAATGCCGGTAAGCTCAACGATTTCAATGCCGGGGAACTGAGCAAACGCATCCTTAAAGCCCTTTGCACGGGTTGCCGCGTTGGGATGTACGAATGGCAGGGTCTGATAGACGATGACGCCTTCCATGGTGGAGTTGCTTGCCTTGAGGTGATCGATCAGCAGCTGTGCTGCCATAGCGCCCTGTTCCGTGCACTCGGACATGATCACCGCATCCGCTTCGCCGGAAAGCGCGGGGTTAAGCGTGACAACGGGGATATTAGCCGCCTTGAGTGCATCGAGCGCACCCTTTACGCCTGTAAAGTCGCAAGGAGCAATGATCGCGCCGTCAATGCCTTCCAGAATCCACTGTTCTACAGCCTGGTTCTGCGCATTCTGGTCATAGTTCGCGTCGTTTACCAGCAGATCTACGCCGCAAATCTCAGCGTATGTCTTCATGGTTTCCAGCAACATAGCGCCCACTTCATCGACCGTATAGTAGACCGAGAAGCCGATTTTGTAGCGTTCCTTCGCTTTGGGCATGCTGCTTGCCATATCAGGCACAGCTACCGTGCCGCCCGTTGCGCGCAGTGTAAAGTCACACTCTACGCCCAGGTCGTTGTAATATTTGCTGACATCAAATGTGCTGCCCGCGGGATCAACATAGGTGAAATCGGCGGCGTTGGGATTGCCTTTGGGCGCTTCAGTCGCCTCAGGTGCCGCAGTAGGCTGCTCGACGGGGGGTGCGGTAGGAGCCGCAGGTTGGGCTGTACTGGCTGCAGGGGCTGGCGCGCCGCATGCAACCATGCTCGAAACCATCAGCAAGCATAGAACGAAAGCCAGAAATCTCTTCATGTGTTGAGTTCCTCCCTTTTATTTACTTGGCAATCCGAAATTGCCAAATTATTTTTTCACAACGACCGTACGGGACTTCAATGCGTTATCCATTAAAACTGCGAGAATAATCACAATTCCTTTTACCAATATCTGCACCTGGGATGGCGCCCCAAGAAGGGAAAGGCCGGTGTTAAGGATTGCAATAATGAACGTACCGCCAACCGTTCCCCACATGGTTCCGTAGCCGCCTGCAATTGCAGTACCGCCTAGCACGACTGCGGCAATGGCGTCCATGGAAAGGGCTGCGCCAATATCGGGTATCCCCGCGTTCATCAGCGCCGCCAGAATGAAGCCTGCAAAGCATGCAAGAAAACCATTGAACGTGTAGGCCCACATGTTGATCTTGTCTACGTCAATGCCTGCCACCCTTGCTGCCTCTTCGTTGCCGCCAATGCAACGGCAGTAAAACCCGAACTTGGTTTTATGGTACAAAAACCAGCAGAGGGCAAAGAGCGCAACCATGAGAATAAGCGGCATGGGAATAACGCCAAACAGAGAACCGTTTCCAAAGAAGTCCGTAAACCCTTGGTTCTTAATGGAAACAGTGCGTCCCGACGTCAACGTCAGCGCAATGCCCCTATAGATGTTCATGGTCGAAAGCGTTACCAGGAAGGGCGCGATCTTGCCCTTGACCGTAATAAACCCATTCAGATATCCCAGCACAAGGGAGAGGAGGATAACAAGGGGCAAAGCAATCACAAGTGAGACGCCCTTGTTAAGAAGAAATGCCAGCGAGACTCCCACCAACGCGGCGATGGATCCGCCGGAGATGTCAAGTGCCGCAAGCGTGATGATGAATGTCATGCCGTATGCGGTAATGGCCACATAACTCATGCGCTTCATCATATTCAGCAGATTTGTGGGGTGCAGGAAGATTGGCTTTAACGCAGTAAATATGGCTGCCAGCGCAATCAATATCAGTATGGTACGAAACTTGATCAGGACTTGTCCTAAGCGTTTTTTATCAAGCATGCTTTTACTCCTTCTTATAACTGCGCGGCAGCGTATGCCATGATGTGTTCCTGTGTAGCCAGCTCACGATCTACAACGCAAGCCATTTTGCCCTCGCACATGACAAGTATCTGATCTGTCACACTGATAAGCTCGGGTAACTCGGAAGAGACCATTACTATCGCAACGCCTTGCTCTGCCAATTCACTCATAATGTTATAAATTTCAGTTTTTGCGCCAATATCGATGCCACGCGTCGGCTCGTCAAAAAGGACGATCTGCGGCTTCATTTCCATCCACTTGGCCAAAACAACCTTCTGTTGGTTGCCGCCGGAAAGCGTACGAACGGCCTGCTTGAGCGTAGCCAGGCGGATGTTGAATGCGCCCCTGTATTTTTCTGAAATCTCATGGAAGCGCTTTGCGTTGAGTACGCCGTACTTGGAAATGTTGCCGGCATTGACCATATTGATGTTTTCGTTTACCGAAAGGCAAAGCACCAAACCGGATTTTTTACGGTCTTCCGTAATAAAGGCCATTCCTTTTTCAATTGCTTGCCTGGGGTTGCGCGGGGTGTATTCCTTGCCGTATAAATACATTTTGCCGCTCACGATTGGACGTAACCCAAACAGCGTTTCAAGTATTTCGGTTCTTTTCGCGCCCACCAGCCCGCCAATGCCGAATATTTCACCCTTGCGCACTTCGAAGGATACATTTTTAAAAGCATCCGTGGTGAGTTGTTCTACCTTGAGCACAACTTCCCCAAACTGCACGTTTTTCTTGGGGTATATGCTGGTCATCTCACGGCCCACCATCATGTTAATGAGCTGCTGGTTGGTGATATCTTTCTGCTCCACAGTCCCCACATAATTGCCGTCTCTTAGTACGGTGATGCGGTCCGCAATTTCGCCAATTTCATGCAGACGATGTGAGATGTAGATAATTGTGACGCCGCTATCGCGCAGGTTCTTTACAATATTGAGCAGACACTCGGAATCCTTCTGTGAAATGGACGACGTGGGTTCATCCATCAAGATTACTTTTGCGTCCGCGGTGATTGCCTTTGCAATCTCAACGACCTGCTGCTGCGCTATGGAAAGAGAACGAACCAATGCGTTCGGATCGATATCCTGCCCGAGACGCTGCATTGCCTGCTTTGCCAGCTCACAGTATTTTTTCTGGTTCTGCATCACGCCTGGATACCAGTTCTGCTTGTCGATCACGATATTCTCGGCGACCGTCATATCCGGGCACAAGGTAAGTTCCTGATAGATGGTATGGATATGCGCGTCCATTGCGTCCTTGGGGCGCTTGAATGACACAGCCTTTCCGTCGACATAGAGCTCACCACCCTTATCGGGCAGATGATAGCCGCTCATAATTTTGATTAAAGTAGATTTCCCGGCTCCATTTTCACCTAGGAGGGCATGCACTTCGCCCTTCTTGAACTGGATATTGATATCCCGCAAAACGCTTACACCCGAAAATGTTTTGCCAATATTTTTAAGTTCCAGTATGTAATCCGGCAACCTGCTCACCTCCTTGAATTTGATGTCCCGACATGATTTCGGGGACGTTTTTTGTTCCACTGGTAAAAAAAGCGAAGCCTTGTAGTAGACCCGTGCCCATAGGGCCCGGAACTTTAAATGAATTACTTTATTGCGTCCTCTGTACAATTAAGAGAACCTTGTTCTCTAAGATATGATGTATATCATCACATGGGATGACCCACGTGCTATAGCATGTTTGCACAGCAACTACGATTGATAAAAGCTACGCTCCATTTTGTCCACAGTGTGCGCCAAAGTACGGTATCGTGCATACATCTTGCTAAAGCGAGCATGCGCAGCCATATCCGGCAGAAACACCTTTTCGTTGGCCTTTATCTTTCGGTATGCATCCGCAGGGTCCTTCAATTCTCCCATAGCCACCGCAGCATACGCGGCGGCCCCAAAGGCAGAGCTTTCGGATACAGCCCCCTTGACCACATTCAAACCGGTAATGTTTGCTTTCAATTGTAATTGCTTGTCAATGGTTGCGCCGCCGCCCACCGCACGCAGCGTATCAATGTGTATCCCCGCCCGTGCATATGCCTCCAGATGAAGCCTTTGTTCGTAGATTAACCCCTCAATCAGCGCGCGGCCAATCTCCTCGCGGGGTGTATCCAGCGTAAGCCCATAAATTGCACCCAACGACGAGGGATTGAAAAACGGGTTACCGCTGCCCGAAAAATGCGGCAACAACAGGACATTGCCCGGTTCGTCCGGGGTGGCGGTCCGCTGCATGTAATCGTAGAAATTGATGCTCTTCTCAATACATGCCGTATATTCGTCCTTTGCAATGTGGTCTCTGTACCAGCGGACAACACAGCCGGCTGTCAGATTTACAGAAAACGTAACATAGCCGGTATGCCCGATGTAGCATGGAAAATTGTTTTGCAGCATGGCCGCACCGGTATTTGCCTCCGGCATTGCTCCGACAATTCCCTCTATCGTACCGGCGATATTCACCGCGACATTGGGACGCTGCTCATCAAGCCCTGCTCCGACGGCAGCGCAGACCATATCATGTCCGCCCGTAGCCACACAAACAGGAGCACGAAATCCGAGCTTGTTTAACATCTCCTCGCCCAGCCAGCCAATAGGGGTTGCGGAGGGAGCCGCCTGCGGCAGTTGGTCTCTGGTGAGGGGAATTCTTGAAAGAATGTCCTCCGACCAGTCCCGTTTACGGATGTCAAAGAGCATGGTACGGCTTAATTCGGAATAGCTCGCTACGGGAGGGAGCCCCAGCTTTCCTATAATATAGTCCTCATAAGTCGCCCACCGCCGGGTTTTCGCAAACACCTCTGGTTCATGATCTCTGATCCATAGTATTTTAGCCAAGCTGCCGATATAGAGCGGAGGCATACCGTTGATTTCAAAAAAACGCTCGGCGCCCATATCCGCAGTGAATGCTGCAATTTCCTGCTTTCCGCGCGGATCAAAATCCACAATGGAGCGTCGGATGCTGTTTGAGTTTTCATCAACCGGTATGATGACATCGCCTATGGCGGATACGGCAAGCGCGCCGACAGGCTGCGCGGCTTTTTTGTTGGCCTCATATATGACTGCCTGTATGCCTTCCCATACGAGTTCCGCATCCAGCTCCAGCAAGCCTTCACCAGGCAAATGCATTGGATACTCTCGATATGCCTGACATGCAATGTTCCAATTCTCATCAAATACGACGGCTTTGCAGCCGGAGGTGCCCATATCAACGCCCATCAACCACATACGTTTGTGCTACCTTTCAACACACGCAGGAAGGCGTACGCCTTCCTGCGTACATTTCTGTTAAGCCTTAATGTCCCAAAACTTCCCGTTGCCTTGGAAATTAGGATTGAGCGCGGGCAAAGAAGGGTACTCCGGGCCAATCTCCGTATTTTGCGGAATTTCCGCACTTGCGGCAGAAACAGCGCCTACCGCCAGGCGTTCAGCCTTTGGTGTGCTGATCTGCGGATTCTGCGCTGCGAGTGAAGCATCCGCACGGCCAATGCTCATGAACATGTCCATACAGCTCTTCATGGAGCGCGTAAAGCCGCCCATCATGGCACGCAACATTTCAGGTATATCATAATTACCAGCATAATCCGGGTTTGCATCCACGTATGCCTTGATATCCTTCTTGCCCTCATGGCACATCTCGGTATAGATGCAGATTTTGACGATACCCATCTGGATGCTGCGCTTGATATGGTTTTCGGGTATGCCGGTGCCGCCATGCAGTGTAAGATAGCAGTTATACGGCATAATCGCATAGCGGATTTCCTCAAGCCGCTTAAAATCAAGGCTTGGCGTACCTTTATAGAAGCCATGCGCATTGCCTACTGCAACCGCAAGAATATCTACGCCCGTGCGGGCCACAAAGTCCTTTGCCAACGCAGGGTCCGTCATGGATTCTGCCGCATTGGTAAAACTGGAGCCCAGCGCGCCCAACTCGCCTTCTACAGCACACCCATACTTGCGGCCGATTTCCACCGCCAGCTTGGTATTGTACACATTCTCTTCATAAGGGAGCTTGGAGCCATCGTACATTGCAGACGTAAACCCGGCTTTGCAGGCGCGTTCGAATTGCTCCAGATCCAGCCCGTGGCTCAAATGAATACCAACGGGCACGGAAGCACTTTTGGCAGCAAATGCGCTTACCATTGCGAAGTCCTCAAAGCTCATGTACTTTTCAATGACTCCGGGCTCTACGAGCAAAATTGGCGATTTGAGACGCTCTGCCTCCTGAATTAAGAACCGTGGCTGATCCAAGCCGTTTAAGTTGAACGCGCCTACCGCATACCCACCGCGTGCACAGCTATCCAGTATGTCCATCGTTTTTACCAAAGGCATTTTGCGTCACCTCCCAATCTTCTCGAATACTTCAGGGTTTGCTACCGGCTTTGGCCTTCCCCCTGCCATGTAGAGCATCAGGTCGTTTACCAACATAACCGACTGCAGGTAAATGACGTCTCTGCCGGCGCCCGCAATATGCGGCGTAAGAACGACATTGGGATACTGGAAATATTCATCATCGCATTTGATAGGCTCCTGATGGAACACATCCAGCGCCAGGCCGCCAAGCTTTCCCCTGCGCAGCGCGTCGCGCAATGCCGACTCTTCAATAATTCCGGCGCGCGCATTGTTGACGATATAAACGCCATCTTTCATCATGGCAAACTGCTCTGCGCCGATCATCCCTTTGTTCTGGTCCGTGACCTTTGCATGGAATGTGATGATATCCGAAGCGCGCAGCAAGTCGTTCAGCTCCACCTTTGTGCAACCGTGTGAGGCAACAACTTCCGGCTTCTGGTATGGATCATACACAAGCACATTCATCCCAAAGCCCAGAGCGCGCTTGCCAACTTCCTTACCCACCGTGCCAAAGCCCACAAGACCAATCGTCTTGCCTTCCATTTCGATCCCTTTGCGGGATTGCCATGGACCTTCGGCATTCATATCCCAGATTACGTCTTTATCACTTCCGAAATCTCCCGCCGGTGCGGTGAAAACACCACGGTGCAGCTCTGAGTCTGCACGGACAATCTTTCGGGTGATGGCGAGTATTTGACCGATTGTAAAATCCGCCACAGGGAGCGCTTCGCGTCCAAATGTAAAGAACACCGGAATACCGCGCTCAGTAGCATAATCCACATCAATATTGGCACGCGGGCCGCCACGTATGGAAGAAATCACCTTCAGGCGTGTGTTTTCGAGCACCTTGCGCGTTACTTCCTCGTACCCGACAATCAAAACATCCGCTCCGCCAATTTCACTGATCAACTCGTCCTCATTCAGGATATTGCCTGTATACCCCCAACCTCCGGTTCGGACGGTATGGCCGGCAACCTTGAGCATTTCGATGCCATCCTGTGAAAAGTCTGCACAAATATATATCTCCAACGCTTTTTGCCTCCAAATTCGCGGGCACTCAGACTATGCGCTAGTCTTCCGGATAAAGGATAATTTTGATACTTTCCTTGTTGCGCACCATGTCAAATGCCTTCCTGAACTCTGAAATTTTCATAGTATGCGAAATCATGCCTTTGAGATCCCACTTGCCCGCCTGCACCAGGTTCATAACATTGCGCCAGGACAGCCAGTTGTACCCAAAATGCCCCTTAAGCGAGATCGCTTTGTCAATAATCGGATCCAGCGAGAAAGTGTATGGGTTATGATCATACCCGATCTTTACGATTGTGCCGGCCGGACGAACAATTTCGATTGCCTGATTGAGCACCACGGCTACGCCTGCGCAATCCGCTACAAGCGCTACGCCTTCGCCATCTGTAAGCCGCATAACCTCTTCCACGCAATTGACTTTATCGCTCATGACGATGTCGGTGGCGCCGTTCTTCTTTGCCATATCAAAACGGGGACCATCACCCGAAAGACCAATTGCAATGATCTTAGCGGCGCCTGCCGCACGGGCTGCCTGGATGCAGAACTGACCCAGCGCGCCTACGCCGAATACGGCCATGTATTCGCCCGGAATGAGCTTTGCTTCCTGCACCACGGCCATATAGGCATTGCAGGCGGGGTCAAGAATCGCCGCTTCCTCAAACGTCATGCTATCGGGGATTTTCATTAAGCTGTTCGGGAAAACCGCAAGTGTCTTGCCCAATATTTTTACATACTTGGTAAATCCGCCGTCCATGCCGTAGCCTATGCCAAGGCGCTCCGGGCAGGAGAGATAATCCGCCGTGCCGCAGGCATAGCAGGTTCCGCAAGCTGTGCCCGTATTGTCCGAGACGACACGGTCTCCAACTTTCCAGGCGGTAACGTTTTTTCCCGTCTTGGCGACAACTCCACTAAACTCGTGCCCTAACACCACCGGGGGATTGAGTATGTTTGCATGCTCGCCATTGTCAAACGCGATGTCAGAGCCGCAAACGGCTGCAGCCTTGACCTCTATGAGCACATCGTTATCGGAAATTTCGGGAACAGGGATGTCCCTGAGTTCCGTTTCGTACTTGCCATAACCATATTTTACAACCGCTTTCATGTGCTTTTATCTCCCTCTGGTTACGATAAATTTGAACTTGTCCGGCCGGAAATACTCATTGGCATAGATGAGCGGAGCGCCATAGATGTCATTCACGGTAGCCATCAGCTTAAGTAGCGGGGACATAGGTGCTACATCCAGAAGCTTCGCCATCTGCTCGTCCGCAACAACGGGTACAATTTCCGTAACGCAGAAACCAATGGTAATACCGCAATGTTCTTCAATGAAGCTGTATAAGGATACGTTTTCGTCGGTCAGAGCGAGGAAATCCGTGGCAAGCCGTGGTGCCAGATGGTCGCACGAATGCACCACAGGCACGCCATCTGCCGTACGTATGCGGGAACACATGAGGATATCGGTACCCGGCTGGATTTGCAGATGCATGGCGACGCTTTCGTCCGCCTTGATCAGCTTTTTCTCAAAGTACGCAACCCCGGGCTTGTAGCCGCTGACCTCGATCATTTCCGTGACGCTATAATTCACATTGAGAGAGTCTGCAATGTGATCATAGTTGCAGGTTACAAAGGTACCCTTACCCTGCACGGAATGGACAACGCCTTCGCTTTTAAGCGCATTCATCGCCTCACGCAACGAAAGCCGACCAATATCCAGTAAAGCGGATAGCTCAACCTCAGTGGGCAGACGGTCACCAGTCTTCAGATTATTATCTTTAATAAACTGAACTATTTTTTTCTTCGCGCTGACGTATGCTAGCATAATACAGACCTCTCCTTACAGAGTAATATAGTTTATATTATGAACCGCATACTACCGTAAAACAAGATGCCCCTGCCTGCTGATAAGAACTTCTGGCTCCCGCTTGGGAAACGTCGCCATAAATACCGGCCTGTATACCCTGCGCTACGATTTTGCGCACAGCCGCTTCCGTGACTCTCCCACCCAATATGCCGGAGAGCATCACGTACTCAATGCCACAGGAGGCACAAAGCGCACCGACATTTGCCAGCTGATTTTCATCCAGCTCTCCCGCCTCAACAAGCGCCATCACCTGTGCCTTACCCTTACAGGGAACCATGGCCTCTGCAAGATCATTTTTCGCGGCGTCATATTGACCACTCTTGCACAGTTTCATATTGAGCGGAATGATAATTGTGGAAGCGCCATTTACTATCGCCTGTTGAACCTCGGCATATTTGGCGGGTGAAGACGTAAGGCCACCGGGCAATCCTATCACCGTTCCTACTTTGACTTTAGAGTCGCCCAATAGTTCCGAGGCATATTGCACAAACCACTGCGGTACGCAAATAACGTCGTACTGGCCGGCTCTTGCCTGCTCGCATGCAGTTTTGATTTGTTGGATATTGCTGTTGGTACGCATGCAGACATACAAAAGCTTTTCCTTGCATTTGGGGGCCGCGAGCTTTGAATCCGAGATGCTGCCCCGGTCTTGAAGCTTTTCATATACTTGCTCTGTTATTTGCTGAATAATCGCATCGATATCCATGAGTTAACACCTACCTTAATGAGCTGTGGTTGTGCCTTAAGCACATTGAAGCTTTTAGCCCTGCGGGAGTATGCACACCACATCCTCATGAGGCCTGGCGATTACATGTACGCTGACGAGGTCGCCCACGCGCTTTGCAGCAGATGCGCCCGCATCAACAGCGGCTTTTACCGCACCAACATCGCCGCGAACCATAACGGTCACAAGGCCGCCGCCAACGAGTTCTTTGCCCAGCAAAGTGACATTGGCCGCTTTCACCATAGCATCTGCAGCCTCTACTGCTCCAACCAAACCGCGGGTTTCCACCATACCTAATGCTTGCTTTTCCATTTTTATATAATCCTTTCCATTATTTATAGGGGGTATTTATTGAATGTGCCCATTTCAAGGAACTAGTTGAAAATCATATGAAATGTATTTGTTCTGATTATTGGGATATATGATCTGATGAATATTATAACACCTCATCATATGTCGTCAAGCCCTTTTTTGCATTTCAGACAACCCGATCCGACATATCCGGCAGCCCAAAACACTCCGGCTGCATGCTATCCACAATACCTACTATCAGACCGTCAAAAATGCAGTCTCCGCCCGCCAAGTCAAATTCAAGTTCTGCGGCGCCGCCGTCTTCGCATACAAGCACGATATCGCCTATACCCGCGCCGGATGCATCCACATAGACGTGCTCTTCAGGCAGTTCCTTGCCCTCATCATCCAAAAAGCTGACCAACATCAGCTTCTTGCCCTGATGGCAAGGCTCTTTGATTACCGATACGATATTGCCAACAACACGAGCTACTCGCATGGGCTATTTCAGGATGCTTTCGACATCCGTATGAGGCCTGGGTATGACATGTACGCCCACAACTTCACCGATACGCTTTGCGGCCGAGACACCCGCATCCACAGCAGCCTTTACCGCACCAACATCGCCGCGTACCATCACAGCAACGAGGCCAGCGCCTACCTGCTGCTTTCCAACCAACGCTACGTTCGCAGCCTTTACCATTGCATCAGCTGCCTCTACTGCTGCCACCAGCCCTTTTGTTTCCACCATTCCTAAGGCTTCCTTCTCCATTTGACTCTCCTCCTCTTATTGAATGTGTTGATATTTCGTGCTGTTATATGTATCTACAATTCCCATTACAGCCAAATCCACAGGTATGCGCCCGCGCCGCAAAGACGATGCGGCTTCCGTGCTGCCGATCATATAAACCATGCTTCCGGGGCCCGCCGAACAAACGGAATCTGCCGCTACAACTACATTTCCCGGCTCTCCGTTTGTGTATTGGCGCACCAGCAATAGCTTTACACCCTCAAGCGAAGGATGTTTTATGGTACATACCAGGCTTCCGACCACTTTGCCAATCGTCATTGCTCTTCCTTTGCGTCATCAAATTCATATCTTAGGACAGGCATGCTATCCTACGCGAATAGATGCGGCCTCGACCTAAAGGATAAAGTCGGCAAGCTCCGGATGGGGTGCCGGAATAACCGCTGTTCCGGCGATCATTCCTTCGTTTTCGCACGCTTCTACCGCAACGCGTACCGCCGCGCGCACCGAAGATATGGAGCCTGTAAGCAGTACAAAGGACTTGCCGCCCAACCCTGCCGCCAAGCGGATTTCCATCAGGGCAACATCCGCGCTCTTTACCGCCTCGTCCGCACAGCGAAGTGCCTGCGCGAGCGTAAATGTTTCTATAATGCCCAATGACTCAACGTCTTTGAGATCCACACAGCCATTGAGTGCAGACAAAACGTCTTCGTGTATACGGGGGATGACAATGGTATCCAGAACATTGATGGCCCCTGCGTCATTCCCGGCATCAATCGCGGCCCTTACGTCCGCCACGCTGCCGCTGATGATAATGGCATATTTGCCAGGGCAAACCGGTTGCGAGAAAACGATATGTACGTTAGCCGCCTTCAATATCGCATCAGCAGTGCTGATCCCCTGCGCGATACTGTTAAGTTCCACCATACCTAATGATTCCATTGCTAGCCTAGCCTCCCTTAAATAATCACGATGTTGTTTCCATCTACGGATTGTACCGTTCCTGTGATGGAAGCATGGATGTTCACACCGAGTTTCCCCGGCTCAATCGTTGCGATTACCTGCCCGCAGGCCACCTGTTCGCCAGCCTGCACAACCGGTGTACACGGAGCACCAATGTGCATGCGCAGCGGAATGGAGACCTTCTCCGGGCGTATCTCTTTCTCATACAAAGGGGCGGGTACGTCGTATTTCTTAAGGCCCAGCCTTCCAATCAGCCGCTTTACCGGCACCTTTGCATACTGGCGGTTATGCGCCACACCCGCGGAAGGCATTTTTTCAGGCTTCTTGCCCGCAGCCGACATGGCATTCTTTGCATCGGTGGTGATCACAGAGGGCGCTAGCCCAAAGGGGCAGGCAAAGTACGAGCAAACCCCGCAATTACAGCAGGAGAATACGCCGTTGTCCTCATATTTGTTTCCGTAGGCAAGTGCGCGCATCGCTTTATGGGGCTCTACGCCCAGGCCGAGCAAATTGCGGGGGCACATCTGGGTGCAAAGCATGCACTGGCAGCAGACGCTGCGCGCCAGTTTCTTGTCGTATGCGCGGGGGGCAGCTTTTCGAATATAATGTGCATGGTCGGCCGGAAGCACAATCAAACCGCCGGTGGTTTTTGTAACCACGTTGTCCCAATTGGTTTCCACATACCCCATCATAGGGCCGCCAACAATCAACCCATACCCGGTTTCGTCTACCGGCCCGCCGGCCAGCTGTATGCAATCACGCAGGGTCATACCAAGCGGCGCTTCTATTGTCATGGGGGTTTTTACTTCCCCGGCGATTGTAAGGTGCTTGTGGGTTACAGGAATGTCCCGCATTGCAAGGGCAATATTGCGCAGTGTGCTGGTGTTTTGAACAACCACCCCGGCATCCAGCGGAATTCCGCCCACCGGCACCACACGCCCGGTCGCGTCGTACACCATTTGCTGTTCATCGCCCGCCGGATAGTAATCATTGAGCAAAAACACGCTGATCCCGGGCGTACATGCCGCTTCCAACTTTTCAATTACGTCCTTATGCTTGGCCTTGATGCAAATTTTGCCTTCCTTGGCCCCGCACGCTTCCATCGCAAGGCGCATACCCTCTATAACATCCTCGGTATAGCGCATCATCACCTGCTGATCTACACGGAGCAAAGGTTCACACTCCGCCCCGTTTGCAAGCACCACGCTTGCCTGGCTATTGAGCTTTACATGTGCCGGAAACCCCGCGCCACCAGCGCCGACCACACCGGCTTCCATGCATTTGTCCTGTATGCGCATATTGTCCTCCACTCGTTGAATTGACGCCGTATGACGGCCGTCAAAGAGAATGCGTCTTTCCAAGCTTTATATCAGTTGGAACTCACCGCCAAGCACACAGCGGCGCGAGCGCGTGAAGCATCTCGCGCTTGTGAGCCCTTCACCGGTAGGCGTTGCGATTGTAAACGTGCAATATCCTTCTCCGCCAAATCCTACACCTGCGTAGGAGGGGGCGTTTTTCACAAATATTGTGGTGTCCAGTGCCCGCGCGGCGCGCGCAAGATGATCAACATTTCTTGAATGCATATGCGCCGAATGATGGCACCCGCCTTCGGCCTCTACAGCCAATCGGATCGCTTCATCCACATCACGAACATATACGACAGGCAGTACGGGCATCAGCATTTCGGTTGTAACAAGGGGATGGTCTTTGCGCACGATCGCCGTTATCAAGCGCGGCTGCCCAACAAGGGGAATTCCCGCCGCGTTCAACAGTGTTTGTGCGTCCCGCCCAACGAACTTACGGTTGATGGTATACTTGCCATCGCTATATATGAGGATGGTTTTTATCAAATTCTCTACCTGGTCCGGAGTGATGAGTTGCGCGCCGGCTTCCGTCATGGCCTTTACAAGCGCATTGCCTACGCTCTCCACCACAAACACTTCTTTTTCCGCGATACAAAGAATGTTGTTTTCAAAACTTGCGCCATCCACGATGTCTTTTGCGCTTCTTTGTATGTCCGCCGTCTCATCTACAATAACTGGCGGATTGCCAGGGCCCGCGGCTATGACTTTTTTGCCTGTGCGCATCGCGATATTTACAATTGCCTCGCCGCCGGTTACCGCCAGAAGCCGTACCACAGGATGCTCCATCAGCCGCTGAGAGCTCTTGATATCCGGTTCTTTTACGCAATACAGCATCGGCGCAGGAGCGCCCGCGCCGACAATGGCGCTGTTCAAAATGGATATCGCAAGCTTCGTGCAAGCCTTTGCAGCGGGATGTGGCGCAAATACAACCGTGTTTCCGGCCGCAACCATTCCGATGGCGTTGTTGACTACAGTCGCAACAGGATTGGTGGAAGGCGTAATCGCACCCACCACGCCAAACGGGACCTGCATGGTGAGCGTGAGCCCATCATCACCGGCATCCGATTTCACGCAGATATCCTCAACGCCAGGCGTCTTGTCAGCAGCCAGGCGGCACTTTAGCACCTTATGGGCAACAGAGCCGTAGCCCGTTTCCTCGTATGCGGCTTTTGCAAGAAGCTCCGCGTTTGAACGCGCAGCAACGCGCATGGCCTCCACGATTTCACGCCGCTTCATAAGGCTCATTTCACGGCTTTGTTCGAATGCGTTCTGCGCAGCTTCTACACAATCATCCATGCTGTCAAACAGAAAGCAGCCCTGGCTGTGTTGAGCGTGGGGGTTACTTTCTTGGCCAACAATCGATGCTACAACGGATGCTACGATATCATGAACGTATTGCTTCGACAGTTCCTGCTTCATTTGTGGTTACCGTCCCTCTGTCAAATTACCTTGCCTTTTTTTGGGGGGAAGCGCGATGGCTTTTCCGCTTGCTTATGCGCTTTCTAACGTTGACTTGCTCTTTTGCTTCAGCGGGCACTTCTGTGATGACTGCCTCCGGTGTACCGGCCTCTTGCTTCAGCCCGGCATCTACAGAAGGATCGTCCTTCGCGGGCAACGCGCTTTCTAGCCCAACCGGCTCTTCCGAATGTGCGCCATATTTCTGGTAGCGGGTCTCCCCGTTCATTTCCGCCTGATCGACGATGCCGATAATCACAAGGTCTACCGGGCGCTGCGCGGTTTCTTCCGTTTGGCGGGCAGAACTGCCCGAAACACAGAGCACCAGTTCCCCCGCACCCGCACCCACAATATCCAGCGCCACAAGCGGGCGATGGGAAGTGGATTGCGTATCAATATTCCACTCTTCTACAACCAGCAGCTTGCTGCCGCGCAGCTTCTCCGTCTTGTTGGTGCTGATGATGGTTCCTTTGACAACCGCTAAAATCATGCATCCTCCTATAACTGCTTGCAGATTGTGACGCCCTTTTCTTTGGCCTCGTCCAACGCATAGGGGGTTACGATCGCATTTGCACCGGTAAGTAGTTCCTTTTTTCCTTGGCGGAAACACCTGTCTATGTCTTTTGCGGTTACAAGTTCGCGGATAATATCGCCCGAAGTGGATTCATCCTCCTTGCAGAACAAAAGGCGTACGCCAAACTGTTGAAGCATCTCCATCCATTCTTTTACCTTAGGAAGCCGCCTCGTTTTCCGCATGCCGGTATCTATGCACACATCAGCGCCCTGCTCTAGCAGTCGCAGCGTCAGATTTACGAAAAAGCATTCGTCCCGTAATTCAAACAGGCGGCGATAGTACCCCATATCCGGAGTAATGACCATAAGCCGTTTCATTTGCGGCGCTTGCAACATCAGCGAAGTACGATGCCGCGCATCCCCTGCATCATAAAAGTGTGCGGGGCGTAATGATTGCGGAAGCTTTTGCGCGTCACCAAGCAGGACTGCGCTGGCCATACTGTCCACAAAACGGCCTGCCGCAATATAATCCGGCGCCATATACAGCGTTTCAAATGAAAGTTGTCCTTCAACCTGCTGCATGGTCATCTCCGATCCGGCTTTGCGCGCATCAGCATATCGTTATGCAGGCACGCAGCGTTCGCCTCATCTGTATCCAAATGCGCTTCGAGCTCAAAATTCTCGTGCACGCGCACAACCATATCCCGGAAGGCCACAGGCCGCACTCCGTCGCTTGCCAGTTCCAGCATGTCTCCATGTTTTAGGCCAAACGCTTG
>JAEYSE010000117.1 GCA_023435025.1 Bacillota bacterium | reverse complement strand
AATTTATGCTCCGTGAGCTGGCTCATTACAAATGCGCAGAAGAACGCGCTGGAGCCCATACTCGTCACCCTTGCGCCCGGAGGCAAGAGCTTTGTTCACGACCCGCACGAAGGAGAGGAGTTCGGGCATATTCTTCAAGGTGCGGTTACGCTGTACCTGGGAGAAAAGAAGTTTCGCCTGAAAAAGAACGACAGCTTCTATTTCCGGCCCCAAAACGTGCACCATATAGAAAACAACGGAAAAAAAGAGGCGCACATCCTCTGGGTGTCCACACCTCCGACATTCTAGGGATAGAAGATTTACCAAATATAGAGCCGCTTTCTTTTGCTACTTTTCTTTTGTGAAAGAAAAGTAGCGTACCTCTCTTATGGTATGGAGGAACCCTAAATGGGCGACAAGCATTTGATCGAGCTGTTCGATGTCTCCAAAGATTACGAAGGCGACGCGGCACTCAAACACATCAACCTATATGTGAAGGACGGCGAGTTTTTAACGCTGCTCGGCCCTTCCGGCTGCGGAAAAACGACGATGCTGCGCATCATCGCCGGGTTCGTCATGCCATCAAGCGGCAAAGTGCTGCTCGATGGCGTGGATGTCGCGCAAATCCCGCCTTACAAGCGCCGCGTCAACACGGTGTTCCAAAAGTACGCCCTGTTCCCGCATCTGAATGTGTTCGACAACGTGGCGTTCGGGCTTAAGATCAAGAAGCTTAATAAGGTGGAGATTGAAAAGCGCGTCACCGCCATGCTGGAGCTTGTGAATTTAAAAGGGTACGAAAAGCGCTGGATCGAGCAGCTTTCCGGTGGGCAGCAGCAGCGTGTGGCGATCGCCCGTGCGCTCGTGAACGAGCCCGAGGTGCTGCTTTTGGACGAGCCTCTGGGCGCATTGGATTTGCAATTGCGCAAGGACATGCAGGTGGAATTAAAACGCATGCAGCAGCGGCTTGGCATCACATTTATTTACGTGACGCACGATCAGGAAGAAGCGCTGACCATGAGCGATACCATCGTCGTGCTCAAGGAGGGCGTCATCCAGCAGATCGGTACCCCGCAGGATATTTATAACGAACCCAAGAATGCGTTCGTGGCAGATTTCATCGGGGAAAGCAACATACTTCCCGGCGTCATGGAGCAGGATTATTTCGTGCGCTTCGGCGGCCATTCCTTCCACTGTGTAGACGCGGGCTTTGGTGTGGAGCAGCCGGTGGAGGTTGTGGTACGTCCGGAGGACGTGGACATCATACCGCCCGAGCGCGTGACAAAGAACGGCATGACGGGCACGGTCAAATCCGTGCTGTTCATGGGCGTACACTATGAAATACAGGTGGATACCGGGGATCACCTGTGGATGGTCCATACGACGGACGGTGTGGACGCGGGCGAGCGTGTCGGGCTTGAGATTTTGCCGGATGCCATTCACATTATGGGGAAGAAAGTATGAAACGCACGGTATTTGCCTACCCCTACGTGGTATGGATGACGATATTCATATTCGCCCCCATGCTGCTCATCGTCTATTACGCCTTCACAACGGACGGCGGCTTTACGCTTGCGAATTTAGCGGGTGCGGCGGATCCGCTGTACCTGGAGGTGCTGTTGCGCTCCGTCTGGATGGCGCTTAGGGCGACTGCGCTGTGCCTGTTATTGGGCTACCCCATCGCCTACTTCCTGTCCCGCATGAAAAAGAGCACTGCCGCAATATTTTCCGTGTTGTTTGTGGTACCCATGTGGATGAACTTTTTGCTGCGCACGTACGCGTGGCAGGTGTTATTAAATTCCGGCGGCATACTCAACAGCCTGCTTGCGGCCTTGGGGCTGCCGCAGCATGAGTTTCTGTATACCGAGGGCGCGGTGATGCTCGGCATGGTGTATAACTTCCTGCCGTTCATGGTGCTGCCCATACACACGGTGCTTACCAAAATGGACCGCTCGCATATCGAGGCCGCGAACGACCTTGGTGCAAACGGAGTTCAGACGTTTTTCAAAGTGGTGTTGCCTCTTTCCATGCCGGGCGTGGTTTCGGGTATCACCATGGTGTTCATCCCGTCCATCACCACGTTTGCCATCTCCCGCCTCTTAGGCGGCGGCAAGTTCATGATGTACGGAGACCTTATTGAAAATCAGTTCCTGCTGATGCAGGATTGGGGTTCTGGCTCCGCGCTTTCGTTCATATTGCTCATACTCGTGCTCATCAGCATGGCCATCATGCGCCGGGCAGAGGGCGCCGCCGGGCAGGAAGGAGGTATGCTCTGGTGAAGAAGCTGCGTACGTTTTTCAAGGGCACATACCTCGGGCTGATGCTGCTGTTCCTCTACGCCCCCATTGCCGTGCTCATGGTCTATTCCTTTAACGAAAGCAAGACAATGGGGAACTGGACGGGTTTTTCCTTCCGTTGGTACGAAGCGCTCTTCCACGATTCCATGGTCATGGAAGCGCTGACGGTTACGTTGACGGTCGCTGTTATTTCCGCGTTCGCCGCCACTGCAATCGGCACGTTCGCAGCCATCGGCATACACTCCATGAAAAAGGCGCCCAGGGTAGCGGTGGAGAACATCAGCCAGCTTCCTGTTGTGAACCCGGACCTCGTGACGGGCATCTCATTGATGATGCTGTTCGCGTTCATGAACCTGAAGGACAGCTATTTGCGCCTTTTGATCGCGCATATCACGTTCAATATCCCGTACGTGATATTCTCCGTCATGCCCAAGCTCAAGCAAAGCTCCAACCAGCTGTACGAGGCCGCGCTGGACCTGGGATGTACGCCGTTTGAGGCGCTGTGGAAGGTGATATTGCCGGATATCATGCCGGGCGTCGTCTCCGGCTTTATACTCGCGTTTACGCTTTCTCTCGACGATTTTGTGGTATCCTACTTCTCCACGCAGGGCGTGCAGAACCTTTCCATCTATATCTACTCCATCGCGCGAAAGGGCATCAACCCCAAGATCAACGCGCTCTCTACGTTGATGTTTATCGCGGTGGTGACGCTGCTCTTGATCGTAAACTTGAAGTCCATCCGGGAGGAACGCGCGGCGGCTGCGCAAAATAAAAAGGTCGCCAGCAAGAGCGTGTGAAACAGGACGTTTCCAATATGGGTTCTTAGGGTCGTTACGACCCTAAGCGGGAGTTTGAGGGCGGAGCCCTCAATGGTCTTTAGAACTTTGAATTTATCATGGAGGAAAAGAGATGAAGAAGATTGCGGTGGTCCTTGCGCTTGTGCTGCTGCTTGGCGTGGTAGCGGGCTGCGGCAGCAAGACGGACGAAGTCACCCTCAACGTGTTGAACTGGGGGGATTATATTGACGATACCGTTATCGCCCAGTTTGAAGAGGAAAATCCGGGTATCAGGGTGAATTACTTGACAGCGGCGAGCAACGAGGAAATGCTTGTGAAGCTTTCTGCGCCCGATTCGATATTTGACGTATGCTTCCCGTCGGATTATACAATCGAAAAAATGATCGCGCAGGATATGCTGCACGAGCTAAACAAAGATAACATCCCCAACCTTAAAAACATTGACGAACGGTTTTTGGACTTGAGCTTCGATCCTGGCAACAAATACTCCGTTCCCTATATGTGGGGTACTGTCGGTATACTCTATAACACCACAATGGTAACGGAGCCGGTGACAAGCTGGAAAATCCTCTGGGACGAACAGTATGCGGGCCAGATACTCATGTACGACAGCCTGCGGGACAGCATCGGCATCACGCTCAAGATGCTGGGCTATTCCGTCAACACCCGCAATGAGGCGGATATTTTAGCCGCCCAGGATGCGCTCATCGCGCAAAAGCCGCTCGTTAAGGCGTACCTGGACGATCCCATCAAGGAAAATATGATCAACGGCTCCGCCGCGCTTTCCGTGGTGTATTCCGGGGACGCGCTCTACTGCATCGGCGAAAATCCGGACCTCGCCTATGTCGTGCCGGAGGAAGGCAGCAACATGTGGTTTGACAACATCATCATCCCCAAGACGTCGCAGCGCCCGGAGGAAGCGGAAAAGTTCATCAACTTCCTGTGCGACGCGGAAGTGGCGAAAAAGAACACCGAGTACATCGCGTATTCCAGCCCCAACAAGGCCGCAATTGCGTTGCTTTCTGAGGACTGGACGTCCGATGAAACCTACAATCCCCCGCAGGATGTGCTGGACCGTTGCGAGGTATTCAGCGATCTCGGCGACTTTATAAAGGCTTACAACGACGCATGGAGCCATGTGAAATCGGAATAGCATTTTCGGACAAAAGATAAATCTTTTGTCCGAAACGTTGCGGCGGGTTTCCGCATTCGGCCATTTGGATACGTAAAAAGCGTCAACCGTACCGGTTGGCGCTTTTCTCTGTAAATTGGGTTCTTCGTAAAAGCCATCAATGACAGGCTTCCTCACCAAGCGCCAAGGCCTGCTGCATCAATACGCTAGCAAGCCCTTTTGCACGGCTCCATACGAGTGTATCGAACTGCTCGTCCTCATGCGGAAGCGATCCGTTGCCCACGGGAGTCAGTTCAATACAGAAGCCGGGCTTCAAATATTCCTGCCGGAACCAGTTTTCAAATCCTGCACCGTAAACGGCCGGGTCGCTGGAGGTATCCATCAGCGCGTAGCCCGTTACCTCGGCAATGGACTGTGCAATGGGCGCGGCGGCGGCGATCGCGTCCTCTGTTCCGCTGTCCGCCCAGTAGATGACCTCGCCCTTGGTATGGAAGGAGGCGGCCATAGCAAATAAATTTTCTTCGCACAGCTTCATCACTGCCTGCACCTCGGGTTCAGTAGCGGGGGCGGTTCCTTTGTACATTTCGGAGCTGGGTACGTCGGTATTGCTCGCCTTTTCCTCCCAGTAGCAGGGATACTGGCGGTTGAGGTCCACACCGTTGATATTGGCCTTCCACTCGCTGTAGCTGTCCTTGAGCATGCGCATGGCCTTTACAGCCTCCGGATGTTTGGCTGCATCCGGCCCGTTCTGCACCAGATTTACGCCGTCCGGGTTCACCATGGGAACGATATATACCGTAACGGAATCCAGAGGATTGTCTGCCCCTTCATTATAAACTTCGGCATACGCGTCTACGGTTTCCATTAAAAACGTGCTGGTGATGTATTCGCGTGCGTGGTGCGCGCCGAGCAGCAGCAGTTTGGTTTCGCCTTTCCCAAGCTTTATAAGCGTTAAATCGCGCCCTTCCACGGATTTGCCAATGGAGGAAACCTCAATCAGATCGGGGTACGCCTGCGCGAGCTCGTCTGCGTCTTTGAGCATCATCTCATACGTATAGGTCTGATTGGGATTCACGTAGCTTTTTTCATCCTGCACGGGCGGATCCGTTACCCCAGTTCCAGAAGGCTGCGGGGCGTTTTCGCCTTGTACGGAGGGTTCGACCGAGGAGAAGTCGAGCGGGTCGTTTGGGATTGGCGCGCATGCGGCTAGTGAGAAAAACAGCAGCACGCATGCGGTAAGAGTCATCCATTTGCGCATGACAATTGTCCTTTACTTCAGTTTGCTATTCTATTATAACGCATAAGGGTATGTTTTCGTTTCGTGCGTTTTTCTGGGAATATGAGTACATCTTTGCTCGAAAAATAGGCGGGCGGGTAAATGAGCTGATTTTCAGGGGAAGTTGGTATGGCTTTGGGCACGTTTGCCCAAACTAATTCCATGCATTTCCGTTATCACATATGGAAAGGAGAAAAGCCATGTTTAACAAAAACGGCATTCCGCAGGATGCGCAGCAGTATTTCAACTCTCTTCCGCTGTTTTTGCAGGAATCCATTATGCAAACAGGGATAGAGTTTCAAAACAAGCAAGAATTGGTCAACTTCTGTGAGTACGTGGATCATGATAATCCCTGAATGTCAAAAAAGTGGCGATGCCACTTTTTTGCGTTTTTCCGTGTAGGCTAATAGCAGCCCAGCACGCTAGGTGTCCACCCTGACGCTCATGTCGTTAGGGTGGACTGTTTTATATGCATGCTTTTAACTTCTTTCGTTCGCAGGACGCAAAGCGGCAGCATGTTGGACTCTTTTTTCGGTAACTTGCAGGCCGGTCTTTCGCTGCTGTATACTAATTCTATACAAAAGCAAATGCCGGGGAGGACAAAGGATGCCAAACGCGCAGCCGCGCCGCAAAAAGAAGCGGCTCTCCATCCTGTGGTATTATCCCATTACGGCTGCCGCCGTCTGTTCTGGCGTGCTGCTCTTTGCGCTGCTGTACTCCGGTGGCGGCGCTTCCGCCTTGCGGCAGGGAGGAGTAGAAACGCTGGCGGCGTCCTCTTCTTCCATGGAAAAGGCGAATGAGGATATGGAAGCAGCGGATGCAAATAGCATTGCGCAAGCTCCTTCGCCAAGCCCTGCCCCGCCGGCGGCGGACGCGGATATTACGGGAAGGCTCTTTTCCTATGAGGAAAATACGCTTTGGGGATACAAAAACGCCAAAGGTCAGGTCGTCATACAGCCGCAGTTTTTGCGAGCGTTTGATTTTTTAGAAGGCCAGTATGCGTTTGCGGCAGTGGAACGTAACGGCCAGCTGCTGTACGGCCTGCTTTCGCGCAGCGGCGTGTGGGCGGTGGAGCCGCAGTGGAATGAGGTGCGCGCTTTTCATGAAGGCCTTGCTGCGGTTGCGCAGGATGGCAAGTGGGGGTATATCGACGCTGCGGGCAACACAAAAATTGCCTGTGTGTACCGCGAGGCAGGGGACTTTCAGGACGGGCGCGCGGCGGTACGGCCAAATTCCACATTCGGTTACATCGACCCGGACGGGGATATGGCAATCACACCCCAGTTTGAGACGGCGGGGAAATTTGGCAGCGACATGGCGTTTGTAAGCAGCGAAGGCAAGCGCTATATCATAGACAAGGTTGGTAAAAAGATCGCAACACTCAAAGACGAACGCGGAACCGTATACCAGGAAGGCTTTGCAGCCATAGATACCGGAAGCGGGTATGTATTTTTCAATACCTCGCGCAGGCGTGCGTTTTCAGAAACCTATCAGGACGCGCTCGGCTTTTCGGAAGGATATGCCCCCGTCAAGCAGAACGGGCTGTGGGGTTACATCAACACCGGCGGGGTGCTGCTTACACAGCCCAAGTACCAGGCTGCAGGACCGTTTTCCCAAAGCCGCGCACCGGTGCAGGATTCAAACGGCAAGTGGGGATATATCGACAAAACCGGTACGCACATCATCCCGTGCGTCTATGATGAGGCAGGGACGTTCCTGCTAGATTATGCGGTGGTTAAAAAGGACGGGGTCACAGGCATTATAAACAGAAGCGGGGAATTCTTGGAGTTGTAATCGTTAAGCATCCTCCCTGCCCGTTGCATGCAGCTTGAAGGCGCTTTTGTGGAAACTCAAAACGCCTTCTTTTTGTAGTCTGGAAAGCTCGGCGGACATGGCGCTCCGTTCCACGCAGAGGTAATCCGCCAGTTCCTGCCGGTCAAACGGTATGATGAACTGCGCGCTTTTGTTAAGATTTGCCTGCTCGTTCAAATAAGAAATCAGTTTTTCCCGCGTGGTGCGCCGGGAGATGTGCTGGATTTTGCTGTTGAGTATCAGGTTTTTGCGCGCGAGTATACCCATCATGTTGCGAATGAGCTGCGTATGGAATGCGCAGCCGTTTCCGCAGGGCGATATAATGCGCGTATGGTCTAAGAACAGCACGGCGCATTCGGACGCCGCCTCCACGGAAACCGGCAAGGCCGGAGCGTTTGCGAACGCAAACGCCTCCGCAAACAGGTCGCCCGTGCCCAGCTGCGTCAAAAGCGTTCGCGCGCCGTAAATATCCTCCCGCGTGACCTGTATACGCCCCGTCAGCACCATGCCAAAGCCCGTTACGGGTTCTCCTGCGCGCAGAATGAAAGCGCCCTTTTCATAGCTGCGGGGCTTGGCGTGTAAACAGCCCAAAAGCCCAAGCAGCTCCTCCTCATCCATGTTCTGAAACAGCGGCGCGGCTTTTATGACCGACAAGTGCTCCATGTGGCTCCCCCTATGTTCTGTTGGAAAAACAACCGTTATCAACAGTATATCCTTGTGTAGATGTGCATGCAAGCAGGTAGAAAAGCAAAAGCGGCCTTTTGGCCGCTTTGTGTAAAATTGTTGTCAGCGCTTCGGACCCGCCCCACTGGGGGCGCTCAGCTTTGTCCCCACCTTACAACCGGATTCCTCGCAGCCCGCGTTTCATCCGGCCTGCCAATGGGCGTGGTGACGGGCGCTCTGTGCAGGCTTTCCGGGTCGCTCTGCGCGAGGTACGCGATCTCGCACATGATGGAAATCAGTTGGTCCAGGTTCTCCCGGCTTTCCGTTTCCGTGGGCTCGAACATCATGGCCTCGTGCACGATAAGCGGGAAATAGATTGTGGGTGGATGGAACCCGCGGTCGATAATCGCCTTGGCGATATCCAGCGTCCGAACATTATTTGCAAGCTGCTCGCGCGGCTGCACCACGCATTCGTGCATGCAAACCCTGTCGTGCGGCAGGGCATAGCAGGTTTTCAGGCCGTGTTGCACATAGTTCGCGTTGAGCACGGCGTTTTCGCTTGCTGCGGTGAGCCCTTCCCCGCCGAGGGAAAGGATGTACGCGTATGCGCGGGCCAGCACGCCGAAATTGCCGAAGTACGGCTTCACGCGGCCTATGGTAAGCGGTCGGTCAAAGTCCGCACGCACAGTTCCATCTTCCCCGCAAAGGAGCATGGGGGCGGGCAGGAACGGTATGAGCTCCTTTTTCACGCCCACCGGGCCAGCGCCGGGGCCGCCGCCGCCGTGCGGCGTGGAGAACGTCTTGTGAAGATTCAGGTGCACCACGTCAAAGCCCATATCGCCGGGGCGTACCTTGCCCATTATGGCGTTCATGTTTGCACCGTCGTAATATAAAAGCCCGCCCGCTTCGTGTACCAGCGCTGCGATCTCCAATATGTTGCGCTCAAATAGGCCCAACGTGCTGGGGTTGGTCAGCATCAGGCCCGCCGTTTTATTGGAGAGTCGCGCTTTTAAAGCCTCAACGTCCACGCCGCCTTCGGCGTTGGAGGGGATCTCCACCGTCTTGAAGCCCGCAAGCGCCGCAGAAGCCGGGTTGGTGCCGTGTGCAGAATCTGGCACAAGCACTTCCATACGCTCCATGTCGTTGCGTAACTGATGATATGCCTTTATGATCATCAGCCCCGTCAGTTCCCCGTGCGCGCCCGCGGCGGGTTGCAGCGTAAACGCGTCCATACCGGTCACTTCACAGAGCGCTTTTTGCAACTGCGCCATCATGGCAAACGCGCCTTTGAGATCTTCTTCATCCAGCAGCGGGTGCAGGTCGCGGAATACGCCCGCAACCTCCTCGTTGATCTTTGGGTTGTACTTCATGGTGCAGGAGCCGAGCGGGTAGCTGCCATTGTCCACACCGAAGTTCCGGCGGGATAGGCGGACATAGTGGCGAATGAGCTCCACTTCGCTCAGTTCAGGCAGCGGCAGGGTTTCCCCTAAAAGCTCTTCCGGCAGTAGCGCGTCGAGTACGGGCACGTCAAGCGGCGGCAGGTCCGCAGCGCGGCGGCCAACTTTACTCAATTCAAAAAGCAGAGGAATTGTGCTTCTCATTTTGCCACCTCCTCAAGCGCGTTCAGGAACGCGTCCAGTTCTTCGCGCGTGTTTTGTTCCGTCGCGCAGTAGAGGATGCCATTGTCACCCGGATAATAGCGGCTTAATGGCAGCCCGCCGATGAAGCCGCGTGCTTTGAGCGCAGCGTTGATTGCCTGCGCGTCCTTCTCGCAGTCGATGACAAACTCATGAAAGAACGGCACTGTATGCCTTGCGCGCATGCCGGGAATACGCAAAATACCTTCGTGCAAATAATGGGCCTTTTGCAGGCATTGCGTCGCTACCTCCCGCATACCGTCCGGCCCCATTGCGGCAAGGTAGACGGCTGTGCGCAGCGCGCACAGGCTCTGGTTAGAGCAGATGTTGGAGGAGGCTTTTTCCCTGCGGATGTGCTGCTCGCGTGCCTGCAGCGTCAGAACATAGGCACGGTTTCCCTCCGCATCCACGGTTTCCCCCGCGATCCTTCCCGGCAAGTGCCGAATATACTGTTGCTTCGTGGCCATAAACCCAAGGTACGGCCCGCCAACACTAAGCGGCAGCCCAAGCGGCTGCCCCTCCCCCACGGCGATATCCGCGCCATACTCGCCCGGACGCTTTAATAGCCCCAGAGATATTGGGTTGACTACAGCCGTTAAAAGCGCGCCTTTTTCGTGCAGCATTGTGGCGGCGGCTTCCATATCCTCCACAACGCCAAAGAAGTTGGGGTTCTGCAGCAGCAGCCCCGCAGCGCCGTCGAGAATGGCTTTTAGCGCGTCAAAATCCGTCCTGCCCTCTCCGGTCAGCGGAATTTCCACGAGTTCAAAGCCCACAAACCGTGCGTAAGTCTTTAATATGGCGATGTATTCCGGGTTGAGCCCGGCGGAATACAGCACCTTATTCTTGCGCGTGATGCCGCGCAGCATGACCATGGCCTCCGCACAGGCAGAGCCACCGTCGTACACCGACGCGTTCGAGGCGTCAAGCCCCGTCAATTGGCAGATAAGCGTCTGGTATTCAAATATCGCCTGCAGCATGCCCTGGCTCATCTCCGGCTGGTAGGGCGTGTAGGCGGTGTAGAATTCCGAACGGGAGGCAACCGCATCTACCACCGAGGGGATGTAATGCCTGTATGCCCCCGCACCGCGGAATAGCGGCAGTCCACCTGCATTGCCCACAAACGCTTTAAACGCACGCCGCACCTCCTGCTCGCTCTTGCCCTGGGGCAGATTAAGCGGGCGGGTCAACCGCGCCTTTTCGGGGATATCTAAAAACAGCTCGTCGATGCTTTGTAGCCCGATGGCATTGAGCATCTCCCGCTGTTCTTCCTTTGTATTAGGAACGTAACTGCGCATGGGCGGGCTCCTTACAGCGTGGCAACAAACGCGTCGTATTCCGCAGCGGTCAGAAGCGCCGCTTCATCCACCTCGCTTGCCGCAAGCACCACAAGAAACTCTTCATACGGCGCGCTGTTCAGGCGTTCCGGTTCATTTTCAAGCGGCTGATTTACTTCAAGCACTTCACCACCCACCGGCGTATAGACATTGGACACCGCCTTGACGGATTCCACCACCGCCACGCTGTCACCGGCCTTCACCGTGTCCCCTACCTGCGGCAGTTCTACATACACGATATCCCCCAGCGCTTCCTGCGCGTGCGCCGAGATGCCAAGGCGCGCCTTGCCATCCTCGATGATTACCCATTCATGTTCCTTGGTGTACTTGCGGTCGTTCGGCGTCATGGATTGTACCTCCTAATAATTATTGATTCAGGTTTCCTATTTCCGGGGGCTTTGCCCCCGTACCCCAACATAAGGGACGTAACGCCCTTATGAATCTCCGAATGGGTTCCAAGGGTCGTTACGACCCTTGGCGGGAGTATGGGGCAGAGTCCTCATGTGTACTGTACTTCTTACTTTCCCCTTTTATAAAACGGCAGCGGCACCTGCTCCGCCTGTAGCGGGCGGTTGCGCACCACAATTGCAAATGCCGTTTCGTTTGCAGCTTTCACATCCACCAGCGCCATGGCGTAACTTGCGCCGAGCGTGGGCGAAGGTACGCCCGATGTGGTGATGCCCACTTTTTTGCCGTTTACAAGCACATCCTCCCCACCGCGCGCGATACCACGGTCAAGAAGTTTTAAGCCGATGCGCATGCGCCCGGGCGCGGCCAGAAACGCCTCGCGGCCAATGAATTCGCCCTTATCGGGTTTGATGGCAAAAGAAAGCCCGGCTTCGAGCGGCGTGATGTCTTTAGAGAGCTCGTGCCCATACAGCGGCATACCCGCCTCAAAGCGCAACGTATCCCGCGCGCCTAGGCCGCAGGGAAGTATTCCATAGGGTTCCCCCGCTTCCAGCAGCAGGTTAAAAAGTCCTTCTCCTTGCCTTGCAGCACAGTAAAGCTCCAGCCCGTCCTCGCCGGTGTAGCCGGTGCGGGAAACGAGGGCAGGAATGCCGTTTACGGTAAGCTCAGAAAATGAATAGTTCTTTTCGGGCAGAGGGCCGTCGCACAGCGGCGCCAAAATTTCATTGGCCCTCGGTCCCTGGAGCGCGATCTGCGCGAAGGCTGGGGATTGGTTGTCGAGCACAACGTCGAACCCTTCTGCGTTCTGCTGCATCCACTCAAAATCCTTTTGCGTGTTGGAGGCGTTGACCACAACGAGGTAACGCTCCGAAGTAAACTTGTAGACGATCACGTCGTCCACTGTGCCGCCTTCGGGATAGCACATTGGCGAATACCGGCAGCGCAACGCCTGCATGGACGCGATGCCGTTTGTGAGCAAGTGGTCAAGGTAACTTTCCGCGTCCTTGCCCGTAACGAAGATTTCCCCCATGTGCGAAACGTCGAACAATCCCGCGCGCTCGCGCACGGCCTTGTGCTCGTCGAGCACCGAGGAATACTGCACCGGCAGCGCCCAGCCGCCAAAGTCGATGAGTTTGCCGCCCAGAGCCACATGCGCCTGATACAGCGGCGTTTGTTTTAAACCCTCCATAGGAACCTCCTGAATACAATATGTGCAAAAAAGGGACATAAAAAGAGCGCGCAAAAAAGAAATTGCGCGCTCCGTCCCTGTACCTGAGAGATTCCCCTATTAATAAAGATTAATCGGGTTGCCCCATCGGCGCCGCCCAATTTCGGCGGCTTTCCGGAGGTCTGTCCGGATACGGTTCTTTTGCCTGAGAGTTTTCGCTTTTCCCCTTCGGCGCCGCAATGAACGGCCTCTCCCGCACCCATCATCCACCAATATGCTGTTTAATTGGGTCCTTTTATAGTATAGCAAGAAGCGCGTGGGATTAAAAGCAAAAATCCGTTCAAAGTTCAGGTGAAATGATCGTTAAATATAGCACATGTTTTGATTTCCGCGGCGTGAACGGCTATACTGGGTTTTAGGTATCACAATACGGGAGGAACATATATGGCTTCCAAGGTTTATTTTTCAGATCTTCGGGTCCCGGTAGGAAAAAGTATACTTACAAAGCTCAGAGAACTGCTCATCGCCGCAGGTATCAAAGAGATTGATTTTGCGCACAAATACGCTGCCATCAAAATCCATTTCGGCGAGCCGGGCAATGTTTCCTACATCCGCCCCAATTATGCCAAGGTGGTGGCGGACCTCATTACAGAGCTTGGAGGCAGGCCTTTCTTAACGGATTGCAACACCCTCTACGTCGGTCGCCGCAAAAACGCGCTCGATCATATTACGTCCGCGTATGAGAACGGGTTTACTCCCTTTTCCACTGGCTGCCATGTGCTGATTGCTGATGGCTTAAAGGGCACGGACGAGGTCCGCGTTCCCATCCCCGGCGCTGAAATTTTGGAGGAAGCGCGCATCGGCCGTGCGGTTATGGATGCAGACGTGTTCATCTCCATCAACCATTTCAAAGGGCATGAAGGGGCGGGCTTTGGCGGCGCACTCAAAAACATAGGCATGGGCTGCGGTTCCCGCGCGGGGAAAATGGCTATGCATTCAAGCGGCAAGGCGGCGGCGGACCCGGACGTATGCATCAACTGTGAAGAATGCGCCACCGTTTGTGCGCACGACGCCCAAGGCTTCGATACCGGCGTATGTATCATCGATCCTGAAAAGTGCGTGGGTTGCGGCAGGTGCCTGGGCGTGTGTCCCGTGGACGCCATATACGCGCCGGAGGGTTCCGCAAACGATCTGCTCAACAAAAAGATCGCGGAGTACACAAAGGCGGTGCTTTATAACAGGCCCAACTTCCACATCAACCTCGTCATGAACGTCTCTCCGTTCTGCGACTGCCACGATGGTAACGACGCGGCCATTGTGCCGGATATCGGCCTGTTCGCCTCGTTTGATCCCGTGGCGCTCGACGTTGCGTGTGCGGACGCGGTCAATGCTGAAAAGCCGTTTGCCAACAGCTATCTTGGCGAGGCGGCGCATACCCATGGGGATCATTTTACGGATATGTTCCCCGAGACCAGCTGGCGCGTTGGTGTGGAGCACGCAGAAAAGCTCGGCATCGGCACGGCGGAGTATACGCTGGTTAAGGTCTGAGGAATTTCTCAATAAACAAAGGGAGGGCAAAGGCCCTCCCTTTTGTATATGTCAAGAAAAGTATGTAGGCGGGGCGCTTCGCCGTCCCGCCTACAAAAAGCAACTTAGAAAACCCTTCAAATCCATCCAATCTGACTGCGTGTACGTCAGATTGGATATCGCTATGCTATTGCCAGCGCGATATGCATCATATCCAGGAACGTGTTCTGCCGTTCCTCCGCCGTGCATTCTTCGCCTGTAAAGGGGAGGTCGGAGATGGTGCACATGCACAGCGCGTTTTTGCCCGCACGCGCGGCATTGCAGTAGAGCGCTGCGGCTTCCATTTCCACAGCCAGCACGCCCATCTTGCGCCAGTCCCCCAAAGAGTTCGAATCGTCATAGAACGTATCGGAAGAAAGTATAGTCCCCACCATCATGCGGGAACCCCGCCGCTCGCCTTCGTCTACGGCGGCTTTGACTAATCGATAGCTTGCCGTGGGCGCGAATGTGCCGGGCAGGTTATACTGGGAGGCGTAATTGGAGTTGGTGCAGGCGGAAAGCGCCACCACGATGTCCCTTAGCTTCAGGTCGGCATGTATGCCACCCGCCGAGCCGATGCGTATAATGTTTTCCACGCCGAATTTGTTGTATAGCTCATAGGAATAAATGCCGATAGAAGGCATGCCCATGCCGCTCGCCATGACGGATACCCGCTTGCCCTCATAAGTGCCGGTGTAGCCCTGTATGCCACGGATGTTGTTAAAGAGCTTCGCGTCCTTTAGCAGCGTCTCCGCAATGAACTTTGCGCGCAGCGGGTCGCCGGGCATCAGCACAGTTTTTGCGATGTCCTCTTTGGCGCAGGCGATGTGCGGGGTCTTTATCATATCGCTCATGGATGGTCCTCCTAGTGTTTTCTTTCTATTATAACATAAAACTGGGTGCGGTAGTCCGGCCTGTCCCGCCGGTCCGGTGCATAACGGGCCAGTGCCGCGCATACCATGCTGCATCCGGATATTGGGGGGATAAGCATGGAACGCAGGGACACATCCGGCTTACGGACGGTGCCGTATGACAGGGAAAAGGCGGTGGCGTATGCGCGCAGGTGGGCGATGTCCAGAAACCCGGCGTATTACGATTTTTCAAAGCTTGGCGGGGACTGCACGAATTATACCTCCCAATGCGTGTATGCGGGCGCGGGGCAGATGAATTTTAAGCCCACGCTGGGCTGGTATTACCGCAGCGTCAATAGCCGTTCCCCAAGCTGGACGGGCGTAGAATATTTTTATAATTTTATGGTGAACAACAAACGGGAAGGCCCGTTCATGCAGTTGGTGGGGTTGGAGGCGCTGCAGCCCGGAGACGTCGTACAGATCAAGTTTGACGGGCCGTACTTTGCACACAACCCCGTGGTGCTTTCCGTCGGGTCGCCGCCCACCCCGGATAATATTCTGGTTGGCGCCCATACCATCGATTCCATTGACCGTCCCCTTTCCACGTATACTTATACCGCGTTGCGCCCGTTGCATGTGCTGGGAGTACGGAAATGGTGAAAGCGAAGCGGGCTGCGACAAGTGAGTAATCGCTCATAGTTATACGTTTCAATAATTTGACAATATTCGAATAATAATTCTCCGAAGATCAGGCACGCTAGACCGGAAACGCCCAAACACAGGGGCGTTTCTTGCATTTCAGACCTGGGCGTGGTATACTTTGCTGTACATTCCTATTGCATGCTTTCTTTTTTTTTGCGCATGCACGGCATCATACCGCATATTAATTCTGTGGGAGGAATAATTATGCACTCTATCGGCGAAACCACGCATGTCCTCAAATCGGGGACTCACACGCTCGAAGCCATTTATAACACAATCGTTTCTCACGGGGATTCGCCAAGCGCGCAGTACGACAAAAATGGCGAGATCCGCTACATCACATTCAGCGAATACGACCGGCGCGTACGCCATGCGGCGGCTGGACTACAAAAGATATTGGGCGTGCCGGAAAAGCCGCTCTATATCGGCGTACGTATGGACAATTCGCCGGATTACGCCACGGTGTTTTGGGGCGCCATTATGGCGGGGTACCAGCCTGTGCTCATCGACTTTCGAGCGGACGCCAAGCAGACGGAGCATATCGTAAAGCAGACGCAGGCCGTCGCCGTCATTGCGCTCGATCAGATTTCCTTGCCCGCGGGCGTGCATCTGATTGACCCCACGCCGTTGTTGCAGGATTGCGAGGGCGAGGTCCGCGGCGGGTTCGCCAACCGCGTCGCCATGTGCACCTCAGGCACCACGGCCTCTTCCAAGGTATACGTATACGACGGTCAGGCCCTCACCGTGCAGCTGCTGGATTTCCTGGCGCTTGCCCGCATGTCTCCGGAATTTTTGAACGATAAGCCGCACAGGGTACTCGCGTTCCTGCCCTTCCACCATATATTCGGCTTCATGACGATGATGATGGCTTATACGGTATTCGGAAAGACAATCGTGTTCCCCAAGGACCGTACCAGCAAATCCGTGCAGGAGGCGTGCAGGCTCCACCACATCACGCACCTGTTCAATGTGCCGCTTTTCTGGAACTCCGTGGCCCAGAAGCTTGCGCGCGCCGCCCGGCAAAAAGGCGAGGAGAAGGAGCGAAAGCTCAATAAACTGGTGGAAGGCTCCGTCAAGAACCAGCGCGTGTTCGGGAAGGCTGCGAGGGTGTATTACTCAAACCTTGCCTACGGTGTCCGCAAAAACCTTTTGGGCACGCACCTGAGCTGCGGCATCAGCGGCGGCGGGCGCATATTGCCCGATACGCTTAAGCTGTTAAACGGCATCGGCTGCCCGCTTGTGAACGGCTTTGGCATGACGGAAGTTGGCATTTCCTCTGTGCAGGTGTTCGACAGCATAGACGATCAACTGAACGGCTGCGTGGGCAGGCCCATGCAGAGCGTCAAAATTAAGATCAAGCCGCGCGAAGGGGACAAAGCTTCCGTCGGGGAGCTCTTTATCAAATCCGCCGCCATGCACATCGGCCGCATGGTGGAAGGCGAACTTGTCAAAGCGGAGCTTGATGAAGAAGGCTATTTCGCCACCGGCGATATCGCCCGTTTTGAAGGCGGCAAGCTCTGGATCGAAGGGCGCTTAAAGGACGTCATCATCAACGAAAGCGGCGAAAACGTCTATCCGGACGAGCTGGAGGATGCGTTCGCGGGAATCGATGAAGTTCAGCAGGTCTGCGCGTTCGGCGCGGATTTCGGCGGCCCGTATGAAGATATTACACTGGTGGTGTACGCGGAAAACATCCAGAAGGACCGCGCGCGTATGGATGCGCTGATTAACGCCCTTTCCATCCGCAACGCCCAGCTTCCCATTTATAAGCGCGTGCGCCGCTGCTTCTTCTCGCTCGCTGCGCTGCCGCTTACGGCTTCACTCAAAGTCAAGCGCGTACGCGTGAAGGAAGATTTGGCCGCCGGCCGGTTTGACGCCATTGAGGTGGACCTCGCCAAACGCCGCGTATGCGGCAGCATATCCGTTGCGGGCGCGGGCCCAGAGGTGGAAAAGAGCGAGGCGTACCTCGCAATACTCAACAAAATCAAAGAATTCTTCGCCGAAGAACTCTGCCTGAACGTGGAGGATATTACTGACCGTGCGCACTTTGTGTACGACCTGGGCGGGGACAGCCTTGCGTCTTTGGGCGTGTTTACAAAGATCGAGGAATACTTCAAGATTCTCATCACGGACGATGAATACATCGGCTGCACCTGCGCGGAGGACGCGGCGCTGCTTCTGCTTGCAAAACAGCAGGGCGGCAAGCTGGGTGGCAAAAAGCGCATATCCACATTCGAGGAAACGCCGGAATGGCAGGCGCTTGAAGCCCGCCTGAAAGAAGCGGAGGCAATGGGCAACCCCTATTTCGTGGCCCACGATTCGCCACTACGGGATACCTCCCTTATTCATGGCAAAGAGGTCATCAATTACGGTTCCTACAACTATGTGTGTCTGTCCGGCCACCCGCGCACGGTGAAGGCCGCGCAGGACGCTGCCGAAAAATACGGCACGTCCGCCAGTGGCAGCCGCCTTCTTGCGGGCGAAAAGACGCTGCATCAGGAGCTCGAAAAGGCAATTGCCGAATGGAAACATACCGAGGCCGCGCTTGTGCTGGTGGGCGGCCACAGCACCAATGTGACGTTTGTGGGCAACTTCTGCAACGAGCGGGATCTGATCCTCTATGACGCGCTCTCCCACAATTCCATCATACAGGGCTGCCAGCTGTCTACCGCGCACACCAAGGGCTTCCCGCACAACGATTATGTGGCGCTCGAAAACATACTGCGCGCCAACCGTGATTCGTATGAAAAGGTGCTCATCGTGGTAGAAGGCGCATATTCCATGGATGGCGATATCGCGCCCGTGCCGGAATTCGTGCGCATCAAAAAAGAGTACGGCTGCTTCCTGATGGTGGACGAAGCGCACTCCTCCTGCGTTATCGGCGCGCATGGCGGCGGCGTAGATGAATACTTTAATCTCGCGCCTGATGATATCGATATCAAGATGGGTACGCTCTCTAAAGGCCTTGGTACCTGCGGCGGGTATCTCGCGGGCAAGCGCGAGTTGATCGAATTCCAGCGCTACAATGTGCCGGGCTTTGTGTTCTCGGTGGGCCTCTCCCCTGTGCTTGCCGCCGCCACGCTCGAAGGCGTCCGTATTCTGCAGGAGGACAATTCGCTGGTACAAAGCCTGCAGCAGAACATCAAGGACTTCATGGAAGTCGCCCACGCCTACGGGTTTGATACCTGTCTCGCGGGCGAAACCGCCGTAGCTCCCATTTTGATCGGTGCGGATATCGACGCGTTCGCGCTTTCCGCCGAGCTGTTAAAAGAGGGCGTGTTCGTGCCCCCCGCCGTATACCCCGCCGTTCCCAAGGGCCAGGCGCGGCTCAGATTCTGCCTGACCAGCGCCCACAAGCGCGAGCAGGCGGAGTACGCCATACAAACACTCGACCGGCTGATCAAGGAGCACGGTTACCGCGTACCGCGAAAGCAGTATCAGACGAACGGTTAACCTGAAAGTAAATTTAGAAAAAGAGAAATCCCGTATGGGATTTCTTTTTTTATTCTGCACAATCACACTTTACGTTACATAAAGTGTAATGTTATGATGTGTGTAACGTTAAAGGAGCGTGCGATATGGATACTATTGTATTGTCGGGCAAAAAGGAACTGGATATTTATATCAACCCGCAGAGGCAGAAGTTGCTGCGCTGCATGAAAATTTCGGGCGTGCCGATGACGCCCAAGCAGCTTTCCGATCAACTTGGCATTTCGGCTTCCGCAGTACAGCACCACATCAAAAAATTGGTTGAGCTTGGGATTGTGGAGTTAAGCCATACCGAACGCATCCGGGGGATTACGGCAAGCTATTATCGCGCGCTGCCCAAGACCATCAGCATCGGCGGACAGATTGCGGATGAAAATGACGAGCAACGCTTGGCGATCATGCAGAACTCTATGAATTCCATGTTTTCTAGCTTCACGGAGTATTGCAAAAGCAACAGGGCGAGGATGGAACAAAACGCACAGCACGGCGATATACTTTCGGGCGTCGTCCACCTGACCCGGGAAGAGGCGAAGGAACTCTACGGCCTCATACGTACGTTTTTGGACAGCCGGGAGGAAAGGAAAGATGGCACTTCCCCTTGGGAATACGCGCTCATCGCCTATCCGGTGGAGGCGAACGATGCGTAAGAGTTACCAAATTATCGTTTTCCTGAAGAGTTTTGCCGCAGGCATCATGGCCCCTGTATTGACGCTGGCGCTGCTGGCGCACGGCGCTTCCATCGGCACTGTATCGCTGTTGCTGGGGACGTATTCCTTCACAGTAATCATGGCGGAATTCCCAAGCGGCGTGTTTGCCGATCTTTGCGGCAGAAAAAAGGCGTTTCTGCTTTCCACCGTACTCGCGCTGCTTTCTTATGCCCTGCTGCTGGTTTCAAAAACCATCCCATTCCTGTTCATCGCAATGGTGATACATGGTCTTTCCCGTGCGTTTTCCTCAGGCAGCATCGACGCGCTCTCGATTGACGACGCGGTTGCAAACGGTGGCGCACTTGTGAAGGTAACGGGCCGGCTTGCCATACTAGAAAGCGCAGGCCTCGCGGCGGGCGCTCTTACAGGCGGCTTTTTGTCCGGGCTCGGCGCTCTGTATGAGGGCAATCTCTTAGCAAATGTCACGATATATGCGCTGCTATCCCTTTTAACGATATGCTGTGTGCGCGAACAGCCCCGCGCACAAGTGGAACAGACAGAAAAGGGGGATGCCGGGTTCCGGCGGCTTGGGGAGCATGTAAAAGGAAGCCTTTCCTTCATGACGCAAAAGGGCATTGTGCGCGTGCTGTTTGTATTCTCGTTTGTTACCGGCTTTGCCTTGTTATCTGTCGAGACCTACTGGCAACCCGCGCTTGTTGCGCTCTCCCCCGCTTCCTGGCTCTTGGGAGCGGTAAGCTTTGCCGGATTCTTTTGTGTGATCGTGGGCAGCAAGGCAATCGAGCGACTGCTGATGAAGCGCCCGGAAAGAGGCACCGCGCTGCTGCTAGGCTTCAAGGCGCTGCTTGGGGTCTGCCTGGTCCTGCTTGTATTACAGTTCCAGGCTCCCTTCTTTATCGGCGTGTATCTGTTTGCATATTTATTCTTGGGTGGCGCCAGCGTGGCGGAAAGCACGCTGTTAAACCAGGCGGCCCCCGCCAGCCAGCGGGCGAGTATTCTCTCCCTGTTCTCCTTCGTGCTGCAGATAGGCGGGCTAATCGCTTCCCTGTGCGGTTATGTGGTGAGTACACAGACGGATTTCCGAAATATGTGGCTGATTGCGGGTGCGCTGCTCTTGCTTGGGACGGGGATATTTGCATTAATCTATGCAAAGCAGCGTAACCGGGCGTTTGAGAAGAAAGAGCCGGAGCTATCCCCCCAACAGCCAGAGGAAGCACCCGAGGCGCAGCCTTGCCCAACCGAAATCATACAACCTTAATAACGCTTCTCACAGCACAATCAGACTTTCCCGTGGTATAGTGGTAACATCGGAACCGGAGCGGAGCCTGGGGATTGCCCCCATCCCCCGCTCCGTTTTGTTTTACCAATATATAAAGGGGGAATCACGATGGGAAAATATATGGATCCCACGCTAGAGGATCTGCGCCGGGAACAGGCGTGGATGAGAGAAGCCCAGGCGAAGAAGGAGCAAAAACCGCTTACCGCAATCACCGTTGCGTTGGCGGACAGAGAGAAAAGCTTAAAAATAACACCTCAAAGGCCACAGCTTAGAGTCCCAAATCTGAACGAAAGGCAACGGCACGAAGTAAAGCTTCAGATTCCGATTATGATGGGTGGCCTTCAGCAGGCGGAACATCAGATGGCGCCCAATATGACGATGAGAGGCGTAAAGTTCGGAGAGAAGAATGCGGCAGAGTTGCAGGCGGCGCTTCAGGCGTTACAGTCAAGAGGAAAAGTGATCAATCCTCAGAGTGGGGCAACATATTCAAGCAATCTTACTGCGCCTAACTCTTCTACAACAGTAAAACTTAATCAAAACATTGGGGGTGTAATGAATCCGTCGTCTATTGTCAAATCAAATAATTCAACAATAAGTGGTTTGAGAACAGAGACAACAAATCAAGTTAGGGATGAGATAGCCGAGATAAAGGAAAGTTACGAGAATATAGATGCAGATTCCGTCAGATCTTGGACAACGGCGGAGGCGCTTCTATGGCAAAATGCCAAAATAGTATTGGGAACAAATATTGTTGTAGAGCGATATAAAAATGATTGGATTTTTGCTTATCGCAATTTGATAAAAGAAGCTGCTCGGAAATATGATATTCCAGTAGAATTATTGGCAGGAGTGGCATGGAGCGAAGTTGGTGGAGATCCAATGTGGATTGACAATATTGCCTATCCTATAAGAAAAAACGCGCATGAGATTGTTTCTGAAAAGAATTGGGTAGAAATGGAGCAGATGTTTCCGATACTAAAAGATGCAAATAAGACGTCGTTTGGATACTTAAGCATGCAAATTGGTGTAGCAGCAGAGGTCCTTGGAATTTCACCGGATGAAGTAGATGAAGATACAGCAGCAGAGATTATTGAGGCGCTGAAAGACCCTAAATTTTCAATATTTATTGCAGCGAAGCATCTGGCTGGCTTGAAAGAAATTGATTTCCCGAACACTAGTTCCGATGAGCTTAGTATAGATGATATAGCGACGATTGCAAGTCGATATAATATTGGTGGGGCGGCATCCTATGATAGAGCGGCGAAGCATTCCTACGGGCGGGCGGTCAAGAGAAGAATCTCTGAAATAATGGAATTTATTGTCCTTGACTAATTGCGAGTGGGGATAATGGGAAGGAACAAAAGCGGGGCCGCGCGCCCCGCTTTTTTCGTATACTTCTTTCCAACCTCACTTCCCGAACAAATGTGCTTATGATATAATATGCCAAACAAGATTAGGAGGCCGGATATGAAACTCCAAGTCCTTTCCTTTGCGCGTATCGTCAGCACAATCTTCCTTGTGCTCTATGGCGCGATTGTAGTGCCCCTGCTCTATGGAATGCTGCGGACCGGGACAACGCTTGGCGGGTTTGAGATAAGCATACTATTGCCGTTTTTATTGATTCTTGCTGCGGTGATTCTTCTTGCCCTTTATGTCAAGCGGCAGAAAGCAAAACAGAATATTCCGCCCTTTTATGCTGCGCTCAGCCTGCCGTTTCGTGAAGTGCTTAAATGGCTTTGTGTTGCCGTTCCTGTGGCGCTTGTTCCGGGATTGCTGTTGGGGATGCATTTTTTGATCAATGGCTCCATGGAACTCTATCCAACGGATGAACAGCAGGATAAAGCCAAGCTTGTTGGATTCGTCCTCACCTATTTTTGGAGCGCGTTAGCGGTTGCCTGCCTTTGCTTTTTTCTCAAGATTTCGGCCTTTCTCCGAAAACAGAAGACGGGAGCATAAGTGGATCTAGGATATAAAAAGAGCGGAAGGCCAAAGCCTTCCGCTCTTTTGTATCATTTCCTACTTAATATCCCCATGCCCGTGCTGGTAGAGCTGGCGGTTGTCAAGCGCCCACACGCGCTCGGAAAATCCGCCCTTGGGCACGCCGGAAAGTGCGTCGAACATCTCATAGAGCCTACTATCCAGCATGTCAAGGTGCGCTAAAAGCTCCGCTTCCGGGAACATCGGCCCCTTGGGGCTGCCGTATTCCGGCACGCTGTGGTGGGCAAGTATCATGTGCTGGATCAGCATGCAAAGCTCTTGTGGGATATCCAGCAGTTCGCACGCGGAGCCTACGGCGCTTACGCCCAGGCTGATGTGGCCAATCAATTGCCCCGCCGGCGTATATCCCCCCGCAAGGCCCAACGCGCCCGTATCCATTTCCTGAAGCTTCGCGA
>JAEYSE010000003.1 GCA_023435025.1 Bacillota bacterium | reverse complement strand
CCCAAACATCAAATAGGAGGTTCGTATGGATAACAGGCCCTATGTGTCCTGGACGCTGATGGAATCTTTCCTGGTCGATGCGTTCAAAGGATACGGCGTACCCGAAGAGGATGCGAAAATCGTAGTGGATGTGCTGCTTGAAAGCGACCGCCGCGGCATCGAAAGCCACGGCTGCAACCGTTTCAAGCCCATTTATATCGATCGCATCGTGGATGGCATTCAAAACCCGGTCACCGAATTTGAGGTACTCAGGGAAACGCCCACCACCGCCGTCATAGATGGCCATCACGGCATGGGCCAGGTGATCGGCGTAAAGTCCATGCAGATGGCGATTGAGAAAGCCAAGAAATACGGCATGGGCATGGTGGCCGTGCGCAACTCCACCCATTATGGTATCGCGGGCTATTATACCACGATGGCTACCCAGGCGGGCATGATTGGCATTACAGGCACAAACGCGCGCCCCTCCATCGCCCCAACGTTTGGCGTGGAGAACATGCTGGGCACCAACCCGTTGACCATCGGCCTGCCTACGGATGAGGAATTTCCCTTTGTTCTCGACTGCGCCACCTCCATTACCCAGCGCGGGAAAATCGAATACTATGCCCGCGCAGGAAAAGCTACGCCAGCGGGCCAGGTAATAGGGCACGACGGCGCGCCCATGACGGACAGTGCGCAGATATTGAAGGATTTGACCAGCGGCAAAGCCGCTCTCGCTCCTTTAGGCGGCATCGGCGAGGAGCTGGGCGGTTACAAGGGCTATGGGTACGCCACCGTGGTGGAGATTTTATCCGCAGCGCTGCAGCAGGGCAGCTATTTGAAAATGCTCATGGGCATCGGCGAGCATGGCGAAAAGGTGCCCTACGCGCTTGGACATTTCTTTATCGCCATTGATACCGAGGCGTTTATGGGTTTGGACGCATTCAAAAAGACGGCGGGAGACATACTCCGTGCGCTGCGCGCGTCCGAAAAAGCGCCGGAAGAAGAACGCATCTACACCGCGGGCGAAAAGGAATACCTCGTATGGCAGGAGCGCAAGGACAAGGGCGTACCGCTGGGCGAGGCCGTGCAAAAGGAAATACTCGCCGTACGCGATCAGCTCAAGCTGCCGTATACATTCCCGTTTGAAGTCTAAATTCCCCGGAATGCTACGGATGAGTTTCAAGCGGCTGAAAAGTCAAGAAAGCCCCAAAGGATTTGTTCCTCCGGGGCTTTTGACTGCTCGCTAATTCCGCGTGGGTCAACCTTTGCCGTAGTTGGAATAAAAGCTAGCTGCCGCCTGGAAGCATTGCCGCACGCGCTGGCTGCTGAACGTGCCGGATTCCGTAGCGCCTGTATAGATTACGGAAGAACCGGTAATGAGTGGGTTTCCCTCTTCGTCCGACTCGATTTCCACATCCAGTTCCAGCACCAGGCCATCCGTAAAGTTATCAAATACGGTTTCGGAGGAGATTTCAACTTCCATGTAACGGTTGATGTTCTCTTCCGGCACTGTGAAATATTCGGGCCGCTTCGTGCCGTCTACAAGCGTCTTCCACGCAATTACCTTGTGTGTCGCCTTGTCAATTACAACAATCATGGTGTTCGGTCCGGGCTCAGCCGCGTCCCAACCCGTATTGCTTGATTTTGTGTAATTGAGCATTTTGGAGGTTTTAATCTTCAGCCCAACCACATTCGTGCCATCGTCCGCAACCCCTTCGGCCGCGTAAAGTATGGTTCCAAGCTTCTTTTCGTCAATTGCATAATCACTGCTGATCGGGGTGTAAACAGCGGGGTATACCGCTTCAAGTTCGGCGTTGTCCTCCTGGTTTGTATCCGCCGCATATCCGTATACATTTTGCGCATAATGGGCAGCGGTTTGTACCGCATACAGCACGGCGGTGCTGGTTACGGTAGCGCCTGAAAGTGCGTCGGCTTCCATTGCCGGGGACGCGATGGCGTTATTATACGCCCCGTCCAGATACTCCTGCGTAATCTGTTCCGCATAGCCGGGACTTTGGTTGAAATTTGACACATTTGTTACGCTTTTAATGATGCCGTCGCTGGAGATCACCACACTCACCGTCATGGACGGGTTCTCTTCCATGTGGTAGCCATAATAGCCTTCCGCAACGATCGATACGCCATCCGCCTCCGGCACTGCGCGAAGCACCTTGCCGTATTCCTGATAGGCTACGAAGTTTTCGTCTAAGGGGTCGCCCTCAGCAGCCGGGCTTTCGGCAGGCGTTGGGGCGGGGGTGGCGGTGGCCGCGGGCGCTGCGGGTGCCGCGCAACCTGCTGCCAGCAAAAAAACCAGCAGCATTGCGAGTAATACGGGAACTTTTTTCATGGGTCCTCCTTAATAAAGCTGTAAATACTTCGGAAAGCCCAGGCAAGCGCCTGGGCTTATATCCGGCTTATAAAATTGTGTTAGATTTACTTGTCCCAAATGATCCAGTTGTCCGGGAACTCTTTATCGGTAACGCCGGATTCAACCGTTTCGTCCAGAGTGCCGATGACAACGGCGTTAACGAACTTCATGTTTTCGTTGCTGTAGTACTGATGGGTGCTGCCGGAATAGTACTGGGTACCTTCCAGGTATTTCGCCGCATCCAGGCCGATGTCGCCATCGTTGAAGCCGTTTACACCGGTCAGCGCGGGGGTCATGAACATGTGGGAGCCGTAGCCAAGCGCGATGGCAGCCGCATTGAGATAACCCGTAACGATACCAGCATCGTAATACCCGCGGTCAGGCTGGAACGGAGCGTTTTCATCCGTGCGCACATCGGTGCGGAGCAGACGTTCGCCAAAGACCAGAACGGTCACGGTGCCTTCGGAGGTGGCCACGCCGTATTTATCGCCGATGATGGCAAGCTGTTCAGCGGGATCGGTGACGGCGACCATGTACCAGTCGGATTTTCCGCCGGAGGTCACGGCCAGCGATGCCATATGGAGCATAGCTTTAAGATCTTCTTCTGAAGGAGCGCCGTCCTTCGTCGTGATAAAACCGCCGGGATTGTTTTCAGCGGGCTTCGCGTTCTGGATCGTCCTCCAGGTGCCTTCCTCTTCAAACCACTTTACAAACTTGGAGGCATCATACACGCTTGCCTTCTCCAGATCGGCTTCCAGGTTGGCAATTTTGCCGTTGGCTGCGTCAATATCCGTCTGCAGGGAGGATACCTGGCTCTTTGCATTGTCCAATTCGGCTTGCAGTGCCGCAGCGTCTTGCGCGCTGTTGCCGCATGCCGTTAAGAGGAGAGAAGATACCAGGACGAGAACCAGCGCCAAAGTTACGAATCTTGTTTTTTTCACGATAAGCTCCTTTTATCAAATAATTGTGAATGATATAACTTTATCACATCATCCGTTGAGACTATAACAAGGATTAATGGATGTGTCAATACAAAAATGACAAAGTTGTGATACAATACTAAAAACATCCCTAAATATCTTTGTTTGTTAGGATGGAGTATGAAACTGAGAAAATGCACATATATTTTCCTCTTATGGTTATTTATGATTCTCTTTATAAATGGGTGTGCACAGCTAAAAATTGAGCCAGTGCCGACGCCTTCTCCATCTGCCGCGCCTACGGCGGACGGCGGAAAACTGACCGCCAAATCCAAAATGACGGGGGAGTTTTTTGCCACGTGGTCCCAGCTGCGCCTGTATGATGATTTTTCAAAGCCGGGGAATGTTGTCCGGTTCGAGCAGGTCTGGGAGGAACTTAAAGAGGTACTTTCAGAAATCGAGCAAGCGGTTTCCGTTTCTGTGGAGACCTCTGACATCGCGCGCTTCAACGCGCTTGCTTATGGGGAAGAAATAGAAATATCCGGGCATACCGCGGCAATCATTCTCGCTGCCAAGGAAGGATATGCACATACGGACGGGATGTTCAATCCCGCCGTATATCCGCTGGTCGATCTCTGGGGGTTTACGCCAAGGTTTACAAGCGCCGCGTATGCGCCGGTTTATGCGTATGACCGGGAGCGCGGCGCACAGGGGCTTCCGCTGCCGGAGGAACGCTATATCAGCGCGTTCCTGAAGCTTGCGGATTTTGACGGCATCGTACTTTCCGGCGACGCGAAAAACCGCTATACGCTGCAAAAAATGGTGCCGCCCGTTGAGGTGGACGGCATTTTCTACGAGGCGAAAATTGACTTGGGCGGCATCGCCAAGGGCTATGCCGTGGATGCTGTGATGGAGCTGCTTACCAGGAATGGGTACGAGTACGGTGTCTTTTCCTGTGGGAGCAGCAGCATGGGGCTGATGAAGAGCGCCTCTCCCAAGTCTGTTGAAAATGGAACGCAGCAATACGAGGTGCACATTCGCCATCCTCGCAGCGACAACAGAAACGACGCCTATTTGAGTGTCGCGCAAAAGGACGCTCGTCTTTCCACCAGCGGCGATTATGACCACAGCTATGTATTGGACGGCGTGCGTTATTCTCATATTATCAATCCGGCGACAGGATACCCGATGAATACGGAGCTTGTGGAAAAAGGGCAGAAGGGGATCGCGACCGCCACCGTATTGGGGGAGAATGCAACCGTTTGCGAGGTGCTTTCTACGGCCTTGTGCGCAATGGAACCCAAACAGGCCATTCGCTTTATCAACGAACAAAACGGGGAATATTCCACGGCGCTCGTGCTTTACGATACGGATTCCACCACATTTGAGTTTGTGACAGACCTGCCGCCGGAAAGCTACCTTCTCCGGGATGAAGCGTTCTTGCCTGTGAGCAGCTTGGATGAGGGCGGGAGTATCGTATACGAAGGACGGCTGTTTGGATAACAAGAAAACCGGCCGCTATGTCCATATGGGAAAGCGACCGGGTCCTATTCTTATGCCATAAGATCGTGCTGTTATAATGCCTGTAGCCACTTCTGCTGCGCTGCGTTCCAGCGGGCATAGAGCATGCGGGCAATCCATGCGTCGGGTATGAGTTTTCCGGCGATGCTCAAACCGCGGTTGACTACGCCGGGGATATACATGCGTTTGTTGCGCAGCGCGCGCGAAAGCGTGTTCCGCGCAACGACACTTAGTTCATTGGTGGTGGCGCGGCCCCAGAAGCCCTGCGCCGCAATGCCGGAGAGCGCCTCTTTTGTGGTGGGGAGACCACCGGGGCAAAGGGCAAGCACATGCACGTCTTCACACGCAAGCTCGTGGCCCAACGCCATGGAAAAATCCAGAAGGAAGCGCTTGGAGGCGGCGTACGTAGCTTTCAGGGGAATGGGGTAGAGCGATGCAAGGCTCGACACGTTGATGATATGGAACGCGCCGTCTGCCCTTCGTTTTAATGCCGCGTGGGTGACGCGCATCGTCGCCTCAATATTGAGCTGAACAATTTTTATGAGCGTCTCGCTTTCCCGTGAAAGGAACGCGCCCTCGTAATCCACGCCCGCAATATTCAACAGCAGGTTCAGGCGGACGCCTTCAGCGTCCAGGCGATCAAACAACGCTTTGGCCTCGGCTTTATCCGTCAGATCGCACGCATGGGTGTGTACTTGAACGCCGTATTGGCGGAAGATTCCGCGGGCGATGTCTTGAAGCGGCTGTTCTTTTAAATCCGTCAGGTACATCTCATACCCGCGCCGCGCGCATTCCAATGCCATGGAGCGGCCCAGGCCGCCCGAAGCGCCCGTAATCAAAGCGATCATACCGCTTCCTCCTTGTGAACGTTTTCAAACCGGACGCCGCAAAGCTGCTCGCTGACTGAGAACATCCGCCCGATATGCTTGGGATCGTCCGCATAGGGGGAATAGGACGCCAAAGCGCAATTGTAGTAATATAGCCCTTCTAGTGCTGGCATATGGTTGCACACATAGGCGAATGTCTGGGCGGGCACGTCAGGGGAAACCCCGCTGCGCTTTCTTAGAGTCCACACAAGCCGCACCAATCCGCCCGTTTCTTTGTTGCCGATCTCTGTATTGACAAGGCCGGGGTCTATCACATACATCCGTACCCCGCTTTCCTTTCGTTTTTGATTAAAGCCCTGGGCAAACAGCATGGCGCAGAGCTTTGACTGTTTGTAGGCGGTGAGCGGGTTATAATGCTTTTGCAGCATCAAATCATCCCAATGGATGCGCATGTTCTTGTGGGAGCCGCTCCCCGTCCAAAGAACGCGGCCGCGTACAGCGGTCAGCTGCGGCAGCAGCCGGTGGGTGAGCAGTACGCCGGAAAGAAAGTTCAGCGCAAGCTGCTGCTCATACCCTTCCGCGGACGTCGTATAGTAACTGCGCACGCAGCCCGCGTTGAGGATGAGGGCGTCTATCCCTGCAATTTCATTCTGCTTCAAATACGCTGTAATCTCATCTGCAGCAAGGTGTACCTGTGTTTGGTTGGTCAGGTCGTAACAAAGAAACGTGACGTTTGCATCCGGCAGCAGGGAAAGGAGTTTCGCCCTTGCCTGCATGCACCGTTCCTGGCGGTGGCCTATTCCGATCACGCGCCAGTTCTGCTCCAGCAATGTTTTTGCGGTGGCGAAGCCGATGCCGGAGGTAGCGCCCGTGATGATTGCGGTTTTCATTTCCGTACCTCCTGAATCTGCTCGCATGCGGCAGCGGGCAGGTAGAGTGTAATCTTCATTTCATACGGCTGTGGAAACATGCCCAGGAATTCATTTGAGAAGGGCGTTTCCGTTACAATCAAAGCCCCGTCTGTCACCTCGACGGAAACGATTTGGTCAAAGTCTATCGCGCGCGGCAACCAAGCATGCACATAGACCTCCACGTGGGAATTTTCCGTAACCGGCACGGCGGTCACTTGGGCGGCATGCAGGCTTATTTGCGCGCGTTGCACGGTTTCAATGCTGTAGCTTTTTGTTTCAGCATAAGGGCGAATATGCCCAGTACTTAAAACTATGCCAATAACGGTGGCAACGCCGATCAATCCTACGGCCAATAAATAGGCCAGTATCTTTCCTGTACGTTTCATTGGGCATTCTCCTTCCTCTTAATGTGCATCAACTGTTCCGCCGCATAAGGAAGGCGGCCGATCGTCACGCGCCAGAGTTTTATACAGCCGCGCCATCCAAGAAGCCCGCCGCATGCGAACATCAGCGTCAGGAATGCCCCAAGTAGCGTATAGAGGATATCCGCCTTTATCAGCATAAGTACCGCGTACACAAATGCCGCGGCTCCCACTGCGATCAAGGAGAGTGCAGTCGCAAACAGCGATATGAGTACACACAGCGCCGTAAGGTACAGGCAGCCCATGATAAGGCCTCCTAAAAGCTGATACCGGGCGATCGCGCCAAGCATATGGAGTACGCTCTTGAAGCCATTGGCGCGTTGGGCCCGTTCCACCGCGCGGTCTGCCGTAAACATGCGCCCAAGCTGGATGGGGTCGCCCAGCGCCGCAGCGATGGCCCCGTCCGTTTTTCCAAAGAGCCTGCCCGCTTCAAAGTGCTCGCGGTAGTCCGCAAGGATATCCTGCTTCTGCTCCGCGCTCATAGACCCGAGCGCTTTTGCGAGTAAGTCCAAAAATTCATTCATGCGCCGCATCCTCCATCAATTCCTGCACGCTTTTTGTAAAATCAATCCAATCTGCTCGAAGCGCAGCCTCCGCGTCTTTTCCCGCCTGGGTCAGCCGGTAGTATTTGCGGGGTGGGCCGCCAGAGTCGTCCGAAAGATAGGTTTCGCACAACCCGTCCGCCTTGAGCTTTCGCAATAGCGGGTAGAGCGTCCCTTCTGCGATCTCTATGCTGCCGGAGATCTTTTCCGCCAGCTCATACCCGTAGTAATCCCGCGTTCTTAAGAGCGCCAGCACGCATAGATCCAGCACGCCTTTTTTAAATTGCGCGTTCATTTCTCACCTCAAACTCAACATCGTTCACTACTAAATTATATTCAGTACTGAAATAAAAATAACACCCTCTGATCCAAAACGCAAGAGGGAATTTTTGAAAAATCTAATTATCGTTCCATGCGGGAAATGACCACTAGCATCATGCCCTCTTTTACCGCAATATGCGCTTCCTCCGCCGTAAAGAAATTACTTACAGCCATTGGATTAACCTGCGTAATGGTAGCGTTCGTGAGCGGGTATTTGACGCCGCTTGTCGTGACCCCCATGCAGTGCGCGGAAAAAGACAGCAGGGAAAGGGAGCAGCCTTCCTCGCGTTTGAGCGTAATCGCTCCGTTTCTTAGCAATATCACGCGGTCGTCGTCCCCTACAAGTTCCGCGCGCATGCCGTTTGAAACCGCAAAGGCGAGCGTCTGCAGATTGGCGAGCGTATGGTCCAGCCGTCCGCCAATCCCGCCCAATATGACGCATTCCTCGCATCCATGCGCAAGCGCGTAGCGGGTGCAAAGCATGGTGTCCGTATCGTCCTTTTCCACCGGCACCCGCTCCAATATGGCTTCTGGCGGCACGACGCCGGAAAGCGAATCGAGATCTCCGATTACGCGGTCAGGTATTAAGCCCGCGAGCATTGCATGCGCGTACCCGCCGTCCGCGCAGAGTATGAGGTCCCCTTCACGCGGGGTATATAGGTCAAACAGCGCGCGTTTGAGGTACGCGGTGATGACGATGCAGCGCCTTGCCATATTTCCTCCAGATCTTCACTGTTCTTATAGGATACTCCATTTTGTATTTTCACGCCAGCGAGAAACGTATACCATGCATTTGCCAAAAACGGATAAGCATTGCATGATGCTCCGTGATATGATGAGTACACCGATCGGGGAGGAAAAACATGGACTACAGAGCGTGCATCCAGAACAGCGTGAATGAGATCGAAAGCCGCCTGAAAGAGGAAATCACCGTGGAGCGGCTGGCCGCTTCGGCGGGGTTTTCGCCCTTCCACTTCTACCGTATCTTCCAGGCGTATGTCGGCATGTCCGTCATGAGCTATGTACGCTATCGCCGCCTTGCGTACGCGGCGGCAGAGCTTGTTGCGGGCAAACGTGTCTTGGATGCCGCTTTGGACTGGGGCTTTGACACCCATGCCGGGTTTACCCGCGCGTTTGTCAAGACGTTTGGAATGCCACCGGAGCGTTACCGCCTGCACGGCACCGGGCGGGTGCCCGCGCCCGTGGATCTGAAACAACTATGCGATTATCAATTAACGGGAGGAATTGTTATGGAACCGAAATTTATTACCCGCCCTGCGTTTTATGTAGCGGGCTACCATCTTCGCACCACCTCGGTGAACGGGGAAAACAGCAAGGCGATCCCCGCCTTCTGGCAGGAGTATATGAACAATGACATGAATACGCTGCACAGCGCGTTTACACCGGTAAGCCACAACGAATATGGGATTTGCATGGACATGGATATGGAAACGGGCGAGTTCTCTTATGTGATCGGCATGGAAGTGGCGGACCCTGCAAGTATACCCGAGCAGTTCCATAAAGCGCTTGTGCCAGCGGCCACCTATGCGGTGTTTACGACGCCGCCCGCGGAAGCGGGCGGATTTGTAGCGGCCATTCAAGGCACATGGGCGTTTATCTATGAGCAATGGTTTCCCGCTTCCGGTTATGAATATGCGAGCGGTTGCGCAGACTTTGAACTCTATGATGAGCGCTGCATGCCCGATGTCGGCCAGCAAATTGATATCTACATCCCTGTGGTGAAAAAGGGTTAATCAGGGACATGGAGTAGTTTTCCCGAGGGCTTCTAGAAAAACGCTCATTCCGGCCATCGCGGCACAGGAATGAGCGTTTTGCGCTTTTCGTCCAGGCTTCATTACTCACAGGGCGGCAGCAAGCTTGCGGGAACTGTTCCGGAACGTGGTAGGGGACATGCCCCGTTTTGCCGTAAATTGCTTGATAAAGTACGTGTCATATTCAAAACCAGTCGAGCGTGCGATTTCATTCAGGCTCATGTCCGTATGCGTCAGCATGTCTCCCGCAACCTTCAGCCGGTGTAAAAGCAAGTAACCCATGGCCGTAGTATTACAGCGTTGCTGAAACAGCTTATTGAGCGATACGCGGTTTAAATGTGCGCATTTGGTCAAGTCTTCCAAACTGATTTTGTTTGGATAGTTGGTGTGGATATATGTTAAAACCAGGTCAACAGGCGATTCCTCCTTATTCCGGCTCAGATCCTCCAGCAACCCGAATATTTGTATGAGATATTTCTTGATTCTGCATGCCCAAAGCGAATCGCTTTGAGCATTCACCTCGGTGCCAAGGACAAAAAACCATTCAAACAATTGCGGGTACACTCTTTTGGCGATCGCGGGTATGCCGGTGTGTTCGTCTCTGCGGAAAAGTGAAAGGCCCGTTTGTATTTTAAAATTACTGGGGCCGGGCTGCTGCGCTTGAGAAAGCCGCGTGGAGTTGAGGAAATCTGGATGAAACCGGAAGGACTGCGCGGACACGCCTTCTCTATGAAAAATCTGCAGCGTATCCTCCTTTGCAAGGCATAGAATGCCCGGAGCGGTTACTGTGATTGGGCGTTCGTTTAAAAGCCCTGTTATGCTTCCGTCCGTGATAAAAACAAGAGCGAGGCGCTCCGGATGGGGCAAGTCATGAAAGTCCTCAACTGTGACAAATTCAATATTTACTATTCTGTTTTTGTAGCGGTCCAGCTGCGGCATGATCTCCACCTGACAGATAGTATAGTAAAATGCTTCACTTATGACATTGTACCACAAATATGCAAGCGATATAATTCCAGTAACAAGCGGACATCATAGCAAAGAAAGGCGGTCTACTATGGAAATGAATATTGCGATAAACGGCTTTGGAAGAATTGGAAGGCTTGCATTTCGGCAGCTTTTTGATACACAAGGATTTCGAATTGCAGCGATTAATGACCTTACGAGCCCACAAATGCTTGCGCACCTATTAAAGTACGATACCTCGCAGGGACGCTATGACAAAACAATCGGCTATCGTGAGAGTAGCCTACTTGTGGGGGAAGTGGAGATTCCCATCTATGCAGAGAAAGATCCTGCCAAGCTTCCCTGGAAAGCGTTGCGGATTGATGTGGTGCTGGAGTGCACCGGCTATTTCGCCTCAAAAAAAGCGTCGGCTGCGCACATTGCCGCAGGCGCAAAAAAAGTGCTCATCTCCACTGCGGCGGGTAAAGATGTCCCCACCATTGTATATGGCATCAATGAGCATACGCTTACAAAAGACGATGCGATAGTGTCTGCAGCATCCTGCACCACAAACTGCCTTGCGCCGATGGCTTATTATTTGAACGAGCTTGCGCCAATCAAAAAGGGCTTTATGACAACCATACACGCCTACACGAACGACCAGAATACGCTCGATGGCCCCCATCCCAAGGGGGATCTGCGCAGGGCACGTAGCGCTGCGGCAAATATCATACCCACTTCCACCGGTGCGGCAAAGGCAATTGGCCTGGTAATTCCAGCCCTAAACGGCAAGCTGGACGGAACTTCTCAAAGGGTACCGGTTATTACAGGCTCCCTTACGGAGCTCACTGCTGTTGTTGCGGGGAACGTGACGGCAGAACAGGTGAATGAAAAGATGGCACGGTCCCAATCCGAAGAATACGGCTATACTGAGGAGCCGCTTGTTTCATCCGATATCATTGGCATGACATATGGCGGCTTATTTGACGCGACGCAGACAAAAGTAGCGGAATTGGGATCGGATACGCTTGTGAAAATCGCCGCGTGGTACGACAATGAAAACTCCTTTACCAGTCAGATGATCCGCACAGCGAAATATCTTGCAAAATTATGATAGTCCACAGGTATTGCGTCAGGAAAAGAGAAAGAGCCGGCTTGCACCGGCTCTTTGTATTTATCATGGCATGTTCTGTGCTTATTCAGGTCCGTAGCAGCCGCCCGGCGGCTGTTCCCAATAACGCGCCGCCGATACTCAAGCATACGTTTAAGCCTACGTTCAGCAGCCCAGCTCCATAGCTCCCGGCGGAAAACAGGCTGAACGTTTCATAGCTGAATGCAGAAAACGTCGTAAATCCGCCCAGTACCCCTGTAACAAGAAATACCCTCGCCTCCGGGGAAATGCGGTTTTCCCCGAGTGTCATGATAAAGCCGATCAGGAACGCGCCGAGCGTATTGACAATCAGCGTCGCATAGGGGAACTGCATCCCCAAAAGTTTTGGTGCAAGGAGGTTGATCAGGTAACGCAGGATGCAGCCAACAAAACCGCCAAGCCCAACATAGAGCACCTTCAGCATAGTATCCTCCGGAACTTAAAAAGCATCAATGCGGCGTCCGGCCCAGTAAATACCCTTCCATGCCGTCCGCATCACTTACATGCAGCATATCAATATTTAGCCGCGCCATCAGTCCATACAAAATCAAAGCGCCGAACAGTATAATATCGTGCCGGTCAACTAACAGCGGGTGTTCGCGCCGCTTTTTCATGGCAAGGAGGCTGCTATAAAGTGATAGCACGCCTTCCTGTGTCAACGTTTCCTGATTGACGCGCAGGCTGTCGTATGTGGTAAGCCCCGCCTGCAGCGCGCCAAGCGTGGTGATGGTGCCTCCCACGCCCGTCCATCGCCGCTCGCGGATGCCGTATCCGGCAAGCGCGTCTCCTATCTTTTGATCCAGCCAGCCGCTTATGGCAGCGGGAATTTCTTTCGGCTTTAAACCTTCACACAGCTCTTTTGCCCGCACGCAGCCGATTGGGAAGCTCTGCGCCAGCTTTGGCGTAACGACCTGCGCGCTGCCGCCACCGATGTCGATTAAGCCCCCGCCTAATTGCCCCGTCGCTCCAAGGAAGGCAAGCCGTGCCTCCTCCTCGCCTGAAAGCACGTCCACACTGATGTTACAGCTTTCACGTACCAGGGCTAAAAATTCGTCTCTATTTTTTGCGTCCCGTACGGCGCTGGTGGCATAGGCGTATACCTCCTGCGCCCCGTGTTCCGCGGCAAGTGCACAAAACTCCAAAATGGCTGCAATCGAACGGGCCATGGCCGCTTCCTGCAGGCAGCCGGTATGCAATATCCCTTCCGCCAGCCGCGTGGTGATAAGGCGCTTGGGCGCAAAAGCCGCCACGCCCTGAGGCGTGACGGCGGCGCTTAAATACCGTATGGAGTTGCTGCCGATATCGATGACGGCGGCGCGTATTTCATTCATTCCTGTGGCGTATCCCTATAAAATTTATAATCGTCGGGGCTGACATAGCCCAGTCTTTCCCGCGCATACTGCTTCATGTAATCATCGGTCTGCACATACCCCAACATGCCGTTCAAACGTTGCTCCTCAAGCAGCATGGCCTCATATCTTTCGTTGAGGAGAGCCCTTTCCTTTTCAATTTCCGCAAGCTTGGCGCTTTGGGAAACGTACACGAAGGTGAGCGCAAGCAACACAAAAAAGCATCCCAGCAAAATATGCTGCGGCCGTAACAACGCACTCTGTTTTGCTTTCTTCATGGCATTCACCCTCGCTTTTGTATATCGAAACAATTGCGTGTGAGTTTAGCTTATATATTAACCGATCAAAAAGGGTATGAGAGCATGTAATTGTTTCCAGACATATTGTTATTATAGCATCCATTTTCTTGCAAGTACAGAGTGAAACAGGCGAAAAAACAGGTAACTGACACCCCATTGCTCCAAAATGAAGCCCAAAATAAAACCGGCAAGCAAATAACCGCGCACTTCTCCGCCCGTGGCATACAAAAGGCTTAGAAAAAGCAGCCCCGTCCCGCCCAAAACAAACAGCCCGTCGCACAGCGAGCACATCAGTCGCCCGCGAAATATGCGGCGGATCAGGCGGAACCCGTCATATAAAATCCCCGCGGCGGCGCCGCCATACATAAGCGCAAGAAAGGCCGCGGGTTGGAGCAGGGTGTTGTTCATCGGAACATGCGGGCAAACAGGCCGGGGCGGCGTTCCTGTGCCGTGGGCTCGTATTCCAGAGAGAGCACCTCGCCCTCAATCACCACCTGCCCATCGTCCAGGTTCAGCTTGGAAAGATGCAGCCCTTCCCCTTCTATTCGTAAACCGCCCGCTTCGGTTTCCAGTATAATTTCCTGCTCGTTAAAGCTTTCCACATCGCTTACGCCCGTGATGCTCGTACGCTTCCGGTTATCAATGTGCACGTTGTGTGTACGCGTGCGGGATTTTCCGCTGTCCAGCTCCCGGTAATCGGGCATATGCCTTTTCCTCCTTCGGTGTGGATACCCCTGTCATAGCATGCTATGCGCATGTGCCAGCGTTTATACGGTAAATGTGTAAATTCTTTGTGACATCAATGCAAACATGCGCAAAACAAGCTGATTTTTGAAAAGCTCGTGATGCCGGTGCTATTGACAATGCCATACGCATACTCTATGATAATTACGACTGGAGTTATCTCTTCCGGGCTGATCTTTTTGGCAATTTCGTAGGGCAATAGATTGAAACGCGTTGCCTAAATCCGTGTAGGCTTGGTTTAAGCAGCCGGTTTTCGGGTATCCTATATTGCATCAGCATCAATTGTCCATGCAAAAAGAGCACATGCGTTTGCCCATGCACAGGGTTATCTTCTGTGCGCAGTGTGTTTTTGCCGCTGCGTAGCAGATCATATAGTTATTTTTTGTACGTCTATGAAAGGAGAGGTGGAGTTGAATAAAGAAGCTCTACAAACAAAGAGTCTTGCGGATCTAAGAGAACTCGCAAGACTTGCCGGGGTCAAATCTATTACAAAATACCGTAAAAGTGAACTCATAGATATGTTGCTTGGCGGCGAGTCTGGTGCTTTGGAGGAAGAAGCGCCGGAACTCTCTATAGAAAAGCCGGATGAAGACGAGCCTCTGATGCTCGGCTCGGAAGAGGAGACGGAGCGCTCACCGGCCCGTCGGCCAAAGAGCGTTGAGATTCCCCCCGTGGCTCCTGAAAGCCAGGCGCCGTCCCCTGCGCAGGCGGCGTTTGTTCCGCCCGCGCGGGAGCAGGAAGAGTTCCGTAAGCCCGCCTACGTTGCCCCCGGTTACCAGGCAAAGGCACCGGGCGACACAACCTACCAGCCGCGCCGCACATATGGCGGCTATCAGCAGCAAAGCGATACCGCCTATCAACCGCGCCGCACATATGGCGGCTATCAGCAGCAACAGAACAACTACCAGCAGCGCAGGCCATACGGCAACAATTTTCAGCAGCAGCAAGGCGCTTCTTACCAGCAGCCCAATTACCAGCAGCAGCCGGGATACCAGCAGCCCAATTACCAGCAGCAGCCGGGATACCAGCAGCAATCCGGCTATCAACAGCAACCCGGCTACCAGCAGCAGCCCAATTTCCAGCCTGCAGGCGGTTTCCAGCAGCAGGGTTATCAGCCGCCCCAACCTTTCGCACCGGAGCAGGATGCTGGCGACGCTCAGGGCTTGCGCCGTCAGGAAGGCTATTATAACAAGGAATACGGTACCAGTAACCCCGCTGTGCCCGAGCTGTTACAGGGCGGAGACTGCGGGGACGCCGAAGGCGTTCTGGAAGTTTTGCCTGACGGGTACGGCTTCCTGCGCTCGGATAATTATCTTCCCGGCAACCGTGACGTATATGTTTCCATCGCGCAGATCAGGCGCTTTTCATTAAAGACAGGCGACATGGTCACGGGTAAGACCCGCCCCTCCAAGGAAGGCGAACGGTTCTTGGCACTTTTATACATCACTGCCATCAACGGCGTTGCCCCCGAGGAAATGGGCCCGCGCAGACCCTTTGAAGAGCTTGTGCCCGTATATCCTGACGAGCGGCTCACGCTTGAATACCCGGGGCAGAACAATCTTGCCATCCGTTTGATCGACCTTATCGCGCCCATCGGTAAGGGGCAGCGCGGCATGATCGTAGCGCAGCCCAAGGCCGGTAAAACGACGCTCTTAAAGAATGTTGCAAATGGCATTTCACGGAATCATCCGGACGCGCACCTGATGGTGCTGCTCATTGACGAGCGCCCGGAAGAAGTGACGGATATGCAGAGAAGCATCAAAGGCGAGGTGCTCTTTTCCACATTTGACGAATTGCCCGAGCACCACACCCGCGTGGCGGAAATGGTACTTGAGCGGGCTATGCGCCTTGTGGAAATGGGAAAGGACGTCATCATATTGATGGATAGCCTTACCCGTCTTGCCCGCGCCTACAACCTTTCCATCCCCCCCACAGGCAGGACGCTTTCCGGCGGTTTGGACCCCGGCGCGCTGCACAAGCCCAAGCGCTTTTTCGGCGCGGCGCGAAACATTGAAAACGGCGGCAGCCTCACCGTGATCGCAACGGCCCTTGTGGAAACCGGCAGCCGTATGGACGATATCATATTTGAAGAGTTCAAGGGCACCGGCAATATGGAAATCCATCTGGACCGCAAGCTGTCGGAAAAGCGGATTTTCCCGGCCATCGATATCTACAAGTCCGGCACACGCCGCGAAGAGCTGCTGCTTAGTAAGGCTGAGCTCGAAGGCGTATTTACCATGCGCCGCGTGCTTTCCGGCGGCAACCCGGCGGATGTGACGGAACAGTTCATCAACATGCTTGAAAAGACCAATACCAACGAGGAGTTCCTAAGCCGCCTCAGGGAGTGGCTGAGCATATACGAAAAGGACGGTTACACCACCTCCTCGCGCTTCGGAAAGTAGTTTTTCTACTACAATGCGGGGCAGGCTATGTGAATATATGGCCGACCCCGCATATTTAATGGATTTCAAAAGAAACCCATTGCATTTTTGAGCCGCGCTGTTATATAATACTTAGGCTGACGCATTGCGGCGCGGCCGCTTTAGATACCATCGGTTGTACCGGAAAGGGTGAATGACAATGAAGAAGGATATACATCCCAACTATGGCGAATCCGTCGTCCGTTGCGCTTGTGGCGAAACGTTCTCGACCGGCTCCGTAAAGGGCGAACTCAAGGTGGAAATTTGCTCCAAATGCCACCCCTTCTATACCGGCAGGCAAAAGCTGGTAGACAGCGGCGGCCGTGTGGACCGCTTCAAGAAGCGTTACGGAATGTAAGACCAAAAGCCAGGCTAAGGCATGCTAAGCTATGGAGCCTTCCGATGAGGAAGGCTTTTTGGCGTAGTTCGACAATTACATGCCTGCTCAAATGACAGAAGCGGCGCTCCTGTGTTATAATAAATAGATAGGCGTCGCGCAATATGCGGTATGCGCTTGGACAGGAGAAATGCATGAATAAGAAAACGAAAGAAGCGAATGTTTGCACCATCGGCGGGCAGGCGGTGATGGAGGGGGTCATGATGAAAGCCCCCACTGGAATCGCGCTTGCGGTACGTCGGGCGGACAACAGCATCGCTACCGAATATACAGCACAGGAAAACAAAGCGAAAAAGGGCACGTTTCTGGGCTGGCCCATTGTGCGGGGCGTGGTCACGTTTGTGGACTCCCTGACCACCGGCATGCGCACCATCACCCGTTCGGCGGAGCTTTACGGGGAAGAAATAGAAGAAGAGCCCTCCAAATTTGAAAAATGGCTCTCCAAAGTCACCGGAAGGCCGGTGGACAAAATCATAGTGGATATTGCGGTGGTGCTGGCCATACTGTTGGCGGTCGGCCTGTTTTTTATGCTACCCACGTTTTTGAGTGGTCTTATACTAAGAGGTTATGAAGGCGCTACCATCTGGAAGAGCCTGACAGAAGGGTTCGTCCGGCTGGCCATATTTTTAGGATATCTGTTTGGTATCAGCCGCATGAAGGAGACCAAGCGTCTGTTCATGTACCACGGCGCGGAGCATAAAACAATCGCCTGCTACGAGCACGGCGCGGAATTAACGCCGGAAAACGCAAAGCTCTATTCCCGCCTGCATCCGCGCTGCGGCACGAATTATTTGTTCCTTGTCATGGCAATCAGCATATTGTTCTTTGCTGCGGTGGGTTTTAACGCGAACTTCTGGCTCAGGCTGTTTTCCCGCATTCTGCTGCTGCCTGTGGTAGCGGGCATCTCCTATGAGGTGCTGCGCTTTGGCGGAAGGTCCGAAAGCCTGCTTGCCCGCATTGTGCGTGCGCCGGGCATGGCGCTTCAGCACATCACCACCGTGGAGCCGGACGAAGGAATGCTGGAAGTGGCGATCACCGCGTTCAAAATCGCGCTGGACCCCACCTCATATCTTGCAAAGAAACAGGCTGAGGAAGAAGCCGCGGAGGCCGATTCCAATTCTCAAGAACAGGCCGTTGCCGAACAGGCGGAAAAACCCGAGGACAACAGACCTGCAGAGTCGGAGTCTGTCGGGCAAACGGTGGGGGAAGCCGAAGCGGTATGAGCTCCGTCGCACAGGCGCTTGAGCGCGCGCAGCGGGAACTGCGCGTAGCTGCGCAAGAAGAAAGCCTGCAACAAGCGAAACTGCTCGTGGCCCATATATTGGGTTGCGCGCAGGGAGAACTGTTTTTGAAGCGGGACCATCCGCTTACGCAGCAGCAAGTTGTTCAATTGGAGGAACTGCTCCAGCGCCGCAAAAACGGAGAGCCGCTGCAATACCTGCTCGGCGTTTGGGGCTTTATGGGGCTAATGTTTCAAGTTGCTCCCGGCGTACTGATTCCGCGGCAGGATACGGAAACGCTGTGTGAGCACGCGCTGAAACTCGCGAAGGAACGCGGATATAAGACTGCGCTGGACCTTTGCTGCGGCACGGGCTGCATTGGAATCTCCATGGCCAGGCTTGGTGGGCTTACAGTCACATGTTCTGATATTTCTCCGGACTGCGTGGCGCTTACCCAACAGAATGCGCAATACAACGGAGTATCTGTCGTCATGCTGCAGGGCAGTTTTTTTGCGCCTGTAACCGGCCGGTTCGATCTGATCGTATCCAACCCGCCGTACCTGACGGCGGAGGATATGAAAAGTTTGCAGCGCGAGGTTGCTTTTGAACCGGAGCTGGCGCTCTATGGCGGGGAGGACGGCCTTTCTGCATACCGGGAGATTGCGCTGGGGTATGAAGCGCACCTGAACAAAGGCGGCTCGTTGCTGCTGGAAGTGGGAGCTATGCAGGCACGGGACGTTGCTTCGCTGTTTCCCGGGCGACATACGGAATGCATATACGATTATAACGGCGTTGCGCGCGTAGTACAGGTGGATGCGCAGTAGCGCCGTTTCCTGAGGAGGAACGATGCGCGAGGGGAAGAAGCGGCGCTTGAAGAAAACGGCGCGTTTGCTTGTATGCGTGCTCTTCGTCAACCTGTTATGCGGCTGTAACATACAGCCCGTATTTATGGATGAGCCGGATGTGCTGGAATTACCTGCACCCGAGCAGCCAACGCCGGTTCCTACGCAGAAGCCTTCACCCACGCCGACGTTAGAACCCACCCCCACGCCTGAGCCGCTTCCGGTATACGCCAGAATCGGCGCGGTGGGGGATATTATGATGATGCAGAGCCAGGTAAGCGGCGCCTGGAGCGACGCGCTGCAGAGCTATGACTTTGCGCCAAGCTTTCATGCAATGCAGCCGTGGTTTTCAAAGGCCGACCTGCTGTGCGGAAATCTTGAGACCCCGCTTGCCGGGGAATTCGCCGGATATACCGGCCCTGCGCCAAGCCCGCCCACGCCGCTGCCGGACGGAACGCCGGCGGAACGGGAGCTGCAGACGTTTAACGCGCCGGCCGCATTGGCGGCATCATTAAAAAGCGCGGGGTTTGATGTTATTACCACAGCCAACAACCATTGTTTGGACCGGGACAGCGCGGGTTTGTTCCGTACGACGCAGGTATTGCGTGAAGCAGGGCTTGTCCAGCTGGGCTCATACCTTTCGGAGGAGGACAGGGCGGTGCCGCGCATCGTTGACGTCAACGGCATCCGTGTCGGGCTGCTCGCATGGACATTCAGTGTCAATGGCTACGAAGGCAAGCTAAGCTCAGGCGAGCGGAGTTATGCCGTGGGCAGGCTCGATAAAGCCAAAATGGCGGAGGAGATCCGCATGCTGCGCGAGGCGGGCGCGGAATTTGTCATCGCGTTCCCGCACTGGGATGTGGAGTATATGGAAAAACCCACAGGCTCTACAAAAAAGCTGGCCGCATGGATGCTGGAACAGGGTGTGGACGCTGTTCTGGGCGCACACCCGCATGTCGTCCAACCAGCCGAGTATGTGTCAGTGCAGCGAAATGGTGCGGAATACACCGGCCTTGTGGTATACTCCATGGGGAATTTTATATCCAACATGTCCCCCGCTCCCAAGACATATGGCATGTATGTGGAGCTGACTATCATAAAAACGCCGGACGGCCGGGTTTCTTTAGAGAGCGCTGGCATATTGCCCCTCTTATGCACGAAACATAAGGTGGAAGGGCGTACGCTGCATGAAACGCTGCCCGCGCTGCTGGATGTTTCCGCCGTTATGCCTTACGGAGCGCTTTCCGAACGGGAGTACACGGAGCTTACAAACGCGCGCACCCATGTGGAACGTGTGGCGGGCGACGCCGTGCCCCTGCTGGGCTAGTTGCTTGTGTCATTCGCCGAAGCGAAAACCTGAATGAGCGGCGGGGAAGAGCCTTCGCTTGGGCGGATGACATACAAATTGCGATGTAGCAGACCATGATATCAACGCGTCCCGACCGGATGCGAAACGAAAAAGGGGAGCCCGATGAAGAACAAGCTCGAGCTGATTAAACAAAGGTATGAAAAACTGAGCCTGGCCCTTGCAGAACCGGACGCCATGGCCGATCAGGCTGCGTGGCGCGCCATTGTCAAGGAGCACTCCGACTTAAGCGGTATTGTGCAGGAGTATGACGCGTATCTTTCCGTGCAGCAGGCGCGTGCGGAATGCCGTGCCATGCTGGATGAGCACTTGGACGCCGAAATGAAGGAAATGGTGCACGCGGAGCTTGATGAACTCGTTGAGCGTGAAGAAAAGCTGCTGGATAACCTCAAGGTGCTGCTGCTGCCCAAGGATCCCAACGATGACAAAGACGTCATCATAGAAGTTCGCGCGGGCACCGGCGGGGATGAAGCCGCGCTATTCGGCGCAGATCTGTTGCGTATGTACTTGCGCTATGCTGAGCGCAATGGCTATAAAGTGGATTATCTGACCAATAACGTCACCGACATAGGTGGCGTCAAGGAAGTGGTCATCTCCCTGGGCGGCAAGCGCGGCGCATACAGCCGTTTGAAATACGAAAGCGGCGTGCACCGCGTGCAGCGCGTACCGGAAACAGAGTCCCAGGGCCGCATCCATACATCCGCCGCCACCGTCGCCGTATTACCGGAAGCGGAGGACGTGGAGGTGGACATCAAGGACAGCGATCTCCGCATCGACACCTATCGTTCCTCGGGTGCTGGCGGCCAGCATGTCAACAAGACCGACAGCGCCATCCGTATCACGCACCTGCCCACAGGGCTTGTCGTCGCCTGCCAGGATGAGCGCTCGCAGCTAAAAAACAAGGAACAGGCCATGCGCCTGTTGAAAAGCCGCCTCTTGGAAATGTACCAGACCCAGCAGGACGAGGCGCAGGCAAGCGCACGCAAAAGCATGGTCGGCTCCGGCGATCGCAGTGAGCGCATCCGCACCTACAACTTCCCGCAGGGCCGCGTGACGGACCACCGCATCGGCCTCACGCTCTATAAGCTGGAGCAATTCCTGGACGGAGATATGGATGAAATGTTTGACGCGCTGATTTTAGCGGACCGCACCGCCAAACTGGGCAGCGCGGAAGGCGCGGAGTAAGCGGGCGTAAGCAACTATCATAATACGAATGGGGCTCTGCCCCATACCCCGATAAAGGGCCGTAACGGCCCTTTATCATCCCATTTTGGAGGTACCATGCAAACAACGCTCATCGACGCACGGGGCAATCCGGAGGCGGGCACGCAGCTTGGCGGGCAGCTTCTGCGTTCCGGCGAGCTTGTGGCGTTTCCCACGGAAACCGTATACGGCCTTGGCGCAAACGGGCTTGACGCAAACGCCGTAAAAAAGATATTTGAAGCAAAGGGCCGTCCTTCGGACAACCCGCTTATTTTGCATGTCTCCCGCAAGAACGATGTGAGAAAGCTCTGGGATACCGTGCCCGAGCTTGCCCGGCAGCTGATGGACGCCTTCTGGCCGGGGCCGCTTACGCTTGTGTATACAAAATCCGATATCGTTCCGGATATCGTGACAGCGGGACTTGATACAGTTGCTGTCCGCATGCCGGAACACAAAACGGCGCGCGCGCTTATTCATGCGGCGGGCGTACCCATTGCCGCTCCCAGCGCCAACCTTTCCGGGCGGCCCAGCCCAACCACTGCCAAACATGTACTGGACGATATGCGCGGGAAGATCCCGCTCATACTCGATGGCGGCGCTTGCGAATACGGGTTGGAGTCAACGGTGTTAAAAATTGGCTCTCCCTGTACCATATTGCGGCCGGGCGCCGTGACGCAAAGCATGCTTGAAGCCATAGTTGGCCCGATAAAGCTTCACAAAAGCCTGCTACAGCCGCTTGGCAGCGGAGAAGATGCGCCTTCCCCCGGCATGAAGTATAAACATTACGCACCGGCAGCGGAGGTGGTCGTCGTCACCGGGAAGCCGGAGCGGATTGCGAAGCGGATCGCTATGCTTTATGAAAGCTATACATTTTCGGGGAAAACCTGTGTTATTTTGGCGACAGAGCAAACCCAGCACTTTTATCGCGGGAAAGAGTATGTTATAATAGGCGACAGAGAGCGCCCCAAATCGCTTTGCGAAAGCCTGTTTTCCGTGCTGCGCGAACAAGGCGCAAAAGCCGACGTGCTCCTTTGTGAAGAAGTACCTGCCGAAGAAGCGGGCCTTGCATTCATGAACCGCCTGCTGCGCGCGGCCGGATTTCATACCATACAGGCAGAATAAACCCATCTTATTGGAATGCGCATAGCGCACAATTGCGGCAGTCCCGCATGAACAGGAGGATATTTTGAAAACCGTGCTATTCGTCTGCACCGGTAACAGCTGCCGAAGTCCCATGGCGGAGGCCATCATGGGAGAGCTGGTAGACGACCACCCACGATTGTCGGGCTCGCTTGAAGCGGTGTCCGCAGGAACTATGGCGTGCGAGGGTGCCGAAATGACCCCGTATGCGCAAATGGCGCTCGAACAGATGGGCATCCGCCCCGGCCGCCACCGCGCGCAGCAGCTTACGCCGGAACTTGCGCAAAAGGCGGACCTTATTTTGACGATGGAAGCGCAGCATATCGACGAAGTGGAAGCCCTGTGCCCCGAAGCGGGGGACAAGGCGCATACGCTAAAAGGGTATGCCGCAGGCGTTGACGGTTTTCCGGGCGACGAAGAGTACGATATACAGGACCCGTTCCGCGAACCGCTGGAAGTGTATATTGAAACGGCGGAAGAGATTCGCGAAGCCATGGAGCGCGTGCTCCGGCGGCTTGAAACAGAAGAATAGGGCTGCATCCCGGATGCATACTATCCTTTCAGGTATGCGGCTTTTATTAGAATAAACAGGAGAAAAGCATGAAAATTGGTTTTGGAAGCGATCACGGCGGGTACCTGCTCAAGGCGAAGCTGATCGCGTTGGCGACGAAACTGGGTCACGAAACCGTTGATTTTGGAACGAACACACCGGACAGCGTGGATTACCCCGATTTCGCGTCTCCCGTCGCGATGGGCGTATCAAAAGGCGAACTGGACCGTGGCGTGGTGCTCTGTAACACCGGCATTGGCGCGAGCATTACCGCAAACAAAGCGAAAGGCGTGCGTTGCGCGCTTTGCTCGGAACCGCTTTCTGCCCGGCTCACGCGCGAACACAACGACTCCAACGTGCTCGCACTTGGAGCATGCATGATTGGCGATTCCATGGCGGAGGAGATATTCCGTGTTTGGCTCAGCACACCGTTCTCCGGTGATGACCGCCATTGCAGGAGAGTTGAGAAAATAAAAGATTATGAGGCCCGTCAGTAACCGCTGGCGGAGCCTTTTTCTTATGTAGCAATTCTAAATTATGGGAGGAACGTTATGGGTAAGCTGGTAGTAATCGATCATCCGCTGGTACAGCACAAAATTTCTTTGCTTCGGGACAAACATACGGGCACCAAGGAGTTCCGTGAACTGGTTCAGGAACTCGCCACGCTGATGGCCTACGAGGTCACGCGTGATCTGGAGCTTTGCGATACGGTAGTGGAAACCCCTGTGGCGCTTGCGCACACCAAGGTACTGGCAGGCAAGAAGCTGGGCATCGTGCCGATACTCCGCGCGGGACTTGGCATGGTGGACGGCATGATGAGCCTTATCCCCGCCGCCAAGGTCGGCCATATCGGGCTCTACCGCGATCCTACCACGTTAGCACCTGTGGACTATTATTGCAAACTCCCGCCGGACGTTTGCGAGCGCGACATCATCATCGTGGACCCGATGCTGGCGACCGGCGGCTCCGCTGTGGAAGCTGTGCGTATCGTCAAAGAAGCTGGATCCAAGAGCGTACGCCTGGTGCACCTGATCGCGGCGCCCGAGGGCATTGCCGCCGTACAGAAGGCGTATGACGATGTGGACATCTACGTTGCGGCGGTGGACAGCCATTTGAATGATCATGGGTACATCGTGCCCGGTCTCGGCGATGCGGGCGATCGGCTGTTCGGCACAAAGTAAACGGCATTGTATTGATTTGTGAAAGGCCGGATGCAATCCGGCCTTTTTCTTTTATGCTAAATTTAAAGGGTTCTTAGGGCTTCCCGCAGCGGTTTAAGGGCAGAGCCCTTAAAAGTATCGATCATATCACCCCGCGTGCGAACAGTGTGAGCACCGCAAACAGCACAACAGAAAGCAACGTATACAGAGACAGGCAAGTGGAAGCGTAAGAGGATTGCGCCGGGTCCTTTACATAGATGGGCAGCACAAAGGGCGCTGGCAGCAGGAACACCAGAATCAGCGCGTATTTCAGGTACATATCCACCTCAATAAACAGGTTTACGAGCGTCAGCGCAAGGAAGCACAATGCGCCCATGATCGCAAGGCGGATTACAGCGGCGATGGCGGCGTCCTTTAAATTGGTGCGGGAAAGCGAAATCTCGTACCCGATTGCAAAGAGTATCACATATCCGGTGGGCGCGCCAAGGAAACTCAAAATACTATCAAGCGTCCCGCCCAGCGAAGAAGAGGCGATCACTGCCCCAAGGCCTGTTACGCCCACCAAAAGGCCGCCGAATATACCCAAGAAAGCGGGCGAGGATACCATGGCCCGCAACGTTTCTTTTTTTCCCATTCCGTTTTGCGCGTTGAGCAGCGAGATGTATACGCTGAACACAAACACCACCTGCCCAAGGTCGGCAATGGCCATGTTGGTCAGGTGCTCCGCACCAAAAAGCATGGTGTAAAGCGCGTAACCCATCATACCCACTTCAAAGCCGGAGGTCAGAAACGGAAGCAGCGGCTGGCGGATGCGAAGAAGCTTGTTTGCAAGTCTGCCAAGGACCAGCCCCAAGCTGCAGCAGATCAGCATGACGAGCGCAAACACGAATATCGTGACATCATACTTCGCGTTGTAAAACGCGGAAAATACTACGGCCGGCAGCGTAAAGTTGGCAACAAACCGCTTAAAGGACGAGGCCCCCTCCGGGGAGATCAGCTTCTTTTTTCGGGCAAACGCGCCCAAGGCCAAAGCCAGCAGTACGGGAAGAATGGTATTAAGCACCGGAATAATGGTATCCATTTGCGCCTCCTGAAACGGATCATGAAAATGCCGTGCAGCAATGCAACTGCACGGCGGTTCTGCGGATGTCCTTACATTTCCAGCGATCCGGTTGTGCGCGGGAAGGGCAGCACGTCCCGGATGTTGGCCATGCCGGTTAGATACATCACCAGCCGCTCAAATCCCAGCCCATAGCCTGCGTGGTACACCCCGCCATAGCGCCGAAGCTCCAGGTACCAGCCGTAGGGCTCCATATCCATTTTGAGCTCTTCAATGCGCGATGTCAGGACGTCCAGACGCTCCTCACGCTGGCTGCCGCCTATGATCTCGCCTACGCCGGGTACTAAAAGATCCATCGCAGCTACGGTTTTGCCATCGTCGTTCTGGCGCATATAGAAGGCCTTGATTTCCTTGGGGTAATCCGTTACAAACACGGGGCGCTTGTAGACCTGCTCAGTCAGGTAACGTTCATGCTCGGTCTGCAGGTCGCAGCCCCAGCTCACGGGGTACTGGAATTCCGCGCCGCTGTTTTCGAGCAGCTTGACGGCTTCGGTATAGGTCACATGCGCGAACTCGCTATTGAGCACGTTGTCCAGCCGCTCCAGCAAGCCCTTGTCGATGAAGTTGTTGAAGAACGCCATTTCCTCCGGGCATTTCTCCAATACGTCCTTTAACACATACTTAACCATGGCCTCTGCGGTTTCCATATTGCCTGCAAGGTCGCAGAAGGCCATTTCCGGCTCAATCATCCAGAATTCAGCCGCGTGGCGAGCGGTATAGGAGTTTTCCGCGCGGAACGTCGGCCCGAACGTATAAATATCCCCAAACGCCAATGCGTACGCTTCGCCGTAGAGCTGGCCGCTTACAGTGAGGTTCACGCTCTGGCCAAAGAAGTCCTTGGAAAAGTCGATCTGTTTCTGATCGTCACGGGGCAGGTCGTCAAGATCCAGCGTTGTCACGCGAAACATTTCGCCCGCTCCCTCGCAGTCGCTTCCGGTCAGTATGGGGGTATGCACATACACAAACCCGCGTTGCTGGAAGAACGCGTGTACCGCGGCGGCAGCAACCGAGCGCACGCGGAACACCGCCTGGAACGTGTTCGTGCGTGGGCGCAGATGCTGCATGGTACGTAGGTACTCCAGGCTGTGCCGCTTTTTCTGCAGCGGGTATTCCGGCGGGCATTCGCCCAATACGGTCAGCGCGGTTGCCTGTATTTCAAAAGGCTGCGGCGCTTCTGGCGTTAAAACAAGTGTACCTTCGGCCTTGATGGCGCAGCCGGTGGAAAGTGCGCGGCCCAAGTCCCGTTCGTCGCGCGGGAACACCACCTGTATGGGCTTGAAGCTGCTGCCGTCCACCAGCTCGATAAAGCCCGCAGTCTTTCCTTCGCGCACGGTGCGCGCCCAGCCGTAAACTGTGATCGGACCTGCATACGCGGCAGGGTCGCTGTGTAAAAGTTTCAGTTTGTGTTTCATGGATATTCCTCCATAGAACTGCTTTCGTATTTTCGGAGCAAACGGCAATTGATATAAGTGCCGCTTGGAAGCTCCATTCTTCCCTTGAGTATACCACAGCATGGGCCGGGCAGACAGGGGCAAGCGGCAAAAAAGGGAAAGAGATCAGAGTAAACAGACAACTCTTTTTTCGTGGCTTATACACAATTAAGCAAAAAGTTGGGCCGATTTACGCAAGGGCTACGCCTATATTACGGGCGGTATCAGGGAGCGGGCTTAGGATCGGTTGTGCAGCCGCTGCACATCAATCCTTGTAGGATCCCCGAATGCACCAGTCGGGGGCACGTAGCTTCCCCCGCTGAAAGCATCGATACATTAAGATTTTAGGTGGACCTTCATGGGTCTGTCCGCGTCAATGCCCGCATAGCATGTATATGGAGGTGACGCGGATGAAACCATATATGCCCATGCTGCTTTTGCGCACGCGCTACGCACATGTGGCGGTGGAACTAAACGGTAGGCTCATGGGAGAGGCCTCGCCGGAAGGGCATCTTGTGCTGCCTTTGAATAACAATGAGGACCATTACATCGGCCTGTATCCGCTGCGTGATGACGCATACAAGCTGTACCCCGTAATGCGAAAAATCCGCTTTCAGGACGGTGCGCCAATGCCTGTGCAGAGCGCCGACGTAGAGCTCTATGCCTGGCCGGACAGTGTCTATGAGGCCGTGCTGTCCCCGGGGGTATTGCTCGCGCAGACGGTTACGGTGTTCCCCTACACCGTGGACCAGATTTCATTACAGGATGGCTGCGTGGCAACGCTCTATTATGACAACGGGCTCAAATTCGCCGTTGAGGACGGCATACGCATCCTGTACGGTACAACGCTTTTAGAAGGGCGGACGGGGAACGTTCGGGTGATCGGAAACCATGCGTTGTGCGTTGTGGCGGGGGAAGCAAACCTGCCGGGAGGCGACTTGCCGGGGGGATATGGCGGCATGCTTGTAATTCTGGACCAGTCGTATCAGGAAAGGCTGCGCATTGCGGGGGACGCAGTGGGCATGCAAAAAGAGCATGCCGTAAGCTTTACGCGCCTTCCGACGTTGCTAATGCACGAGCGCAAGGAAATTTATCGCTATTCTGACGGGGAATACACAAAAGAGGAGCCCGAAATCGGATTTTTCACGCATACGCCGGCGACGCCCTTGCCCGGAAGGCAGCTTATCCGCGCGTTTTGCGAGGCCGCGCTGCTCAAGCTATGGGATGAGGCGCTTTCCTACCTGACCCCGGCGCTGCAGGAGGGCCTCACCCCAGAAACCATGCGGCAGTTTTTTGGGGAATTCACCGGCGTGCGGCTGCCATTTTCCCGGCAGGAAAAGGCCATTGGCATCACCTACCCAGCAAAGGACGGCGTAGTGCCTGTGCGGGTGTTTTCCTTCGCGTTTGAAGGGGATAAAATCGACAATATTACCGAGGACTGAGTTTCTCACAAACGGTTCACAGGCGCGACGATATGTTGCGCCTGTTTGGTGTTATACTAAAGAAAAAGTACCAAGGGGGATGTTATGTTTTACCCTGTATTTGGAAACGACAGCACCATATTGCTGATTATCGGGGCCATGATCCTCAGCCTGATCGCACAAGGGGCCGTGCAGCGCACGTTTTCGAAATATGCGAAAATTGCGGCCAGCGCAAACAAGTCTGC
>JAEYSE010000054.1 GCA_023435025.1 Bacillota bacterium | reverse complement strand
ATATTTGCTTACTTTCCTTTAGGAGGTTATGCCATGAAATTGTTGATGGACGTCAAAACATTGAACGCGGGTATTGCGACGGTTGTAAAGTCGCTTTCAAGTAGACCCGCCATACCGGTACTCGAGGGTATTTACCTTTCGGCTACTTCGGAAGGGCTGCTGCTGAGGTGCTCGGATCTTTCGCTTCAAATTGAAAGCATTGTGGCCGCTACGGTGGAGGAAGAGGGCACTACGGTTGTTCCCGGCCGCCTGTTTGCAGAAATTTGCCGCAAGCTTCCAGAAGAGACGGTGGATATCCGATTGGATGGCCATACCCTTTTGTTAAAATCCGGGCGCGCGCGCACCACGCTTCAGTGTATGGATGCGAAGGACTATCCGGATATGGCGTTAACGGGCAAGGCCCAAACGCTGCATATCCCACAGGTTGCACTCAAGGATATGATAAGGCAGACTGTGTTTGCGACCGCGCAGGAGGAGAGCAAGCCCATTTTGACGGGCGTTCTGTGCGAGCTTTCCGGCAGCGAGCTTACCACGGTGGCATTGGACGGTTTTAGGCTTGCGTTACGTCGTTTTTCGCTGGGTCAGAGCTTTGAAAAAAGGGAAGTGGTGGTACCCAACAAGTCCTTCGTGGAAATTTCAAGGACGCTGCTGGATACCGACGAGAGCGTGGAGGTACAGTTTTCGCCCACCCATCTTCTGATCGATATGGGTCATACGCGTATCATCAGTAGGCTTCTTGACGGAGATTTTATCCGTTATAAAAGCATACTTCCGCAGGAGCATATTACTCGTGTGCGTGTGAACCGCAACGAATTATTGGAAAGCATTGACCGCGCGATATTGATGGCGAGGGAAGGGAACAACAACCTTGTTCGGTTTTCTATTTCAGAGGATTCGTTAAAGCTCTTTGCCAACAGCGCCATGGGCCGTATTGATGAGGAGATTACCATCCATTTGAATGGAGATCCTATTGAAATTGCGTTCAACGCGCGGTATTTCTGTGATGTACTGAAAGTGCTTTCCGACGAGGAAGTGTTCCTGGATATGAACAACAATGTAAGCCCCTGTGTTGTGCGCCCCATCCAGGGTGACGCGTATTATTATCTGATACTGCCCGTACGTATTTTTGCGTAGGTTATCTTAGCATGAACAAAAGCCTTCGCATCATATGCTGATGCGAAGGCTTTTGTATGCCGTCAAACTTTAATTTCGCGCTGCTGTGGGAGGGAATACGATTACTCTACGGTTTTAAGCTTATCAAGGCACTCGTGACATATGTTTTTGCCCTGGAAACTTACAAGATCATTTGCGTTATCGCAGAAAAAACAAGCGGGGTGATATTTCTTTAATATGATGGTTTCTTTATCCACAAAAATTTCTATGGAGTCTTTGATATCGATGCCCAGGGTCCTGCGAAGTTCGATCGGGATGACCACCCGACCGAGAGTATCCATTTTTCTAACGATGCCCGTAGATTTCATTTTGTAATCCTCTCTATCAGATAAATTAGTGAGAAGCAGGCTGAACCTCCCACATATTATCAATAATACACATAATCCGTCCAAACAGTCAATATAATTGTCAATAAGATTACGGCATATATGTAAACAATGTCGATTTTTGCAAAAAAAAGTAGGAGGTGCGCGCTATGATGAGCTGGATCTGGTGTATCCTTTTTGCCGTAGGCGCGGTCTGGACGACAATGCGCCTCGGCGGGGATGCAGCGATTTCAGCCATGCTCACGGGCGCTCAGGAAAGCGTCACGCTATGTTTTTCGCTTGCCGGCTCCTACCTGCTTTGGATGGGGCTATTGGGGGTGGCGGAGCGTGCCGGGTTGATTAAATCCCTCAGCCGCGCGCTGAAAAAACCCTGCGAATGGCTGTTCCCGGGGGCAGGGGAGGCTACTGGGGCCATTACGTTGAATATGGCGGCAAACATATTAGGCATGGGAAACGCGGCGACGCCGTTTGGACTTGAGGCTATGCGCATCATGCAGAAGGAAAACCCGTATAAACGCCGGGCGACAGACGCTATGTGCGTGTTCCTTGCCATCAACGCATCGGCGCTCGAGGTGCTCCCCACCACTATGATCGGCATGAGGGCTTCCTACGGCTCGCTGCAACCGGGCGCAATATTGCTGCCCACGTTTCTTTCATCCACGTTTGCGACGCTCGTCACGGCCATACTGTGCATTGCCCTGGTGAGGCGAAGATGACGGCGGCAATTATCCCGCTGCTCGCGGTAGCAGTTATTATTTACGCGCTCTTAAAAAAGGTGGATGTATACGACGCATTTGTCAAAGGCGCAATGGAAGGCCTGCCGGTACTTTTGCGCGTGTTGCCTTATATGGCGGCCATGCTCATTTGCATCCGGCTGTTGCGGGAAAGCGGCGCAATGGACACTTTGACAGGCCTGTTGCAAGGACCGATGCAGGCGTTGGGGTTTCCGCCGGAGCTTGTACCGATCTCCCTGCTGCGTCCGCTTTCGGGCAGCGGATCCATGGCGCTGGTGGCGGACATATTCAAAAATTTCGGCACGGATTCGATGCTTGGGCTGATGGCTTCCACCATGATGGGATCTACCGAAACCATATTCTACACCTTAGCGCTGTATTTCGGCTCCGTAGGCATACAGGAAACGCGCTTTACGCTACCCGTCGCTCTGGTTTCCACTATATTGTCTACCATAGGAAGCGTGATCGTATGCAAGTGGCTGTTCTCATAATAAAAGAAATGGAATATTGACGAATCATCGCTGATCGCGGCAGGCCGATTCCTTTTCACGGGGAATCATGGTATACTATTTACGTATTCTTACGGAAATTGAAGGAGTATACATGCACGTTTCAGCTTATCCCTTTCCCGGCGCAATTATGGAAAAGCAGTATCATAACCGGACCGTTATTGTAGTGGATGTCCTGCGGGCGACAACATGTATGGTGGAAGCGCTGCAGAACGGTGCAAACCAGGTCATTCCGGCGCGGGACCCGGGGGAGGCGATGGCATTCGCGGGGCACTTGGGAAGGAAGGAAAGCCTCTTAACCGGTGAACGCGGCGGGCTTCGGATGCCGGATTTTGATTTGGGAAACTCGCCTTTGGAATTCACAATGCACGTGGTCAAAAATAAAGCGGTGGTAATTTCCACCACCAACGGCACCACAGCCATACATGCGGCGCGCAATGCTTCCAAGCTTTATATCGGATGTATGCGAAACCGTACCGCTGTCGCGCGCGCGGCGTTAAAGGACGGACAGGATATAACGGTACTCTGCGCCGGAACGGAAGGCGAATGTTCTGCGGACGATATGGTGGCAGCTGGCGGTATTTTGCAGGCGATTTGCAGTGAACCGGATGTGGAGCTCACGTTCAATGATTTTGCGCGCATCTGCATGCTGACGTATACGGCCTGGAAAAAGGGAGAGTTTGATCTTACCGTTACCACCCATTACAACAGGCTGCACGATTTGGGCTTTGATGCCGACCTTGCGTTCTGTTTTCTGGAGGATCAGACCGGTATCGTACCGAAGTACGAAAACGGCAGCATTCGGGCATTTTAATCATTCGGGCTATCTCATAACGCCAATGCCGCTTATAGCGGCTTTTTTTCTGCTTTGGAGGATATGATAGCGCATGGAAGGGGATTTCACGCTTACGTGAAATCCCTTCTCTACTTTCATTGTACCATGTAAATTTATGTAAAACAAGAATGGTTCTTTCTTTCTTCAGATGCTATGCTGTCTTTGCTTCTATTACATTTTGAGGAGGGAAAGCCATGACGCCCGAAGAATGCTACAACCAATTGCTCGCACACAAGCTGATTGAGGAATTTGAAAAGCGTAACATGGAGGGGTTCTATTTTAAGACAAAAGCTGAAGCCCTAAACAAGCTGACTGAGCTGATCCCCAAAGATTCGGTTGTTTCCTACGGCGGCTCCCTGACCCTGCAGGAGATCAAAGTCAGAGAAACATTCCATAACGGCAATTATCGTTTTTTAGACCCAAATGCCGTAGAAGGAGTAAAGGAAAAGGAAAGAGTAGCCCATGAAGCGTTATCTGCAGATTATTATCTGATGAGCGCAAATGCCATCACCATGTCAGGCGAGCTTGTAAATGCTGACGGTATCGGCAACAGGGTGGGCGCGCTTAGTTTCGGGCCAAAGCATGTTGTTGTGGTCGCGGGCATGAACAAGGTGGTACCTGATCTTAGTTCTGCTATTCAACGGGTGAAAACGATAGCATCACAAAAATGTTTGCTGTTATATAAGCAGGATTATGCTTCGTTTGACGAGCTGAAGGAGGCTGCAGACGAAATCATCAGCCAACTGGTTATCACGAGCATGACGACTTTAAAAGGCCGTATCAAAATTATTCTGGTGGGTGAAAATTTAGGAAATTAGAATTTAGAAAAGGAGAGATAGCCGTCTCTCCTTTTATTAGCCGTTATCCGTTGATTACCGCCAGCTCCTCGCGCTCCTCTTCAAGCTGGTCCAGGTATTGGCGCAATGTCAGTTCCAGCCGCACACATGCGGCATTCTCCGGGCAGCGCAAAAACCCCAATGCCTGAAATGCGCGCAAAGAGCGCGTGTTTTGCGGGTGGATGTTGACTACGACGCGTCCTATGCGCCACTCAAAAAAAGCGTGGCGTAACGCATGGGCTACGGCGGCGGTTCCCATGCCGCGCCCCCATTGCCGCTTTTCGCCGATAACGACGACAATCTCGGCGACAGCACCGCGTTTTTCCAACCGCAGGAAGCCCACAGGCGCGCCATCCGGCAAGCATACCATAAACATAGCGCCGCTTTGGTTGAACAGGTGCGTCAATGTGGGGAGCGGGCAGCGCTCCAGCGCCTGGTGAATTGCCTCAGCGGTATATCGGTTTTCATGCAGATATTTGGTTACGTCGTGATCGCTGAGCCACCGGATGATTTGGTGGGCGTCGCTACGCTGGATATCCGGGCGCAAAAAAATATGAGAAGCTTTCATCATATCGTTCCCTTTCAAATACAACAAAAGCCTTTCATAGCGTATGCCGGCAATCTATGACGGTTCTTTTTATTCGGTTACCGCTATTCTATCAGGATTCCTCCCAGATGCAACCCGTCAAAACCCGCGTTGCGCCAAAAAGCCGCGCATATGCGCGGCTTTCCTGCCGTTTCCTCAATAAAAGTCCGCTTTACGCCCGGGCCTCCACAATGCGGCAATCATAGCCGGTTGGCGTGAATGTGATCCGTCCGTAGGTCGGCTTTGCCCGGCCATGCGCATAGTGATTGCAGGAACCGGGGTTAAACAATGTATACCCCTGTTCCTCCTCATTGAGCGGGACATGCGTATGGCCAAAAAGTACGATGTCCGCGTTGACGGAGCGCCCCTTGAGGTATATGGTATTGAGGCCGTTTTTGACATTAAAGAGATGACCGTGAGTCATGTACAGGCAGTGGCCATGTACCTTCAACACCTGTTCCGTATCACCGGAGCTGAAAAAATCCGTATTGCCCATAACAAAATGCATGGGAATACAGGGGTAATGGTCCCTTAATGTCAGCGCGTCTCCGTAATGGTCACCCAAATGCAGCACCATCTGGGGCTGTTCGTTCAGGATAGCATCGTCCATGGTGGTAACGTCAGTATGAGAATCCGAAAATACAAGCACTTTCATAGCGTTTCCTCTTTCCCGCATCATGGCGAAGTACTTCCATATATCGTCATTTTCCGGGAAATAATTGAGTCGTAGCCCAATGTTTTTTGTTTTTTCATATATGCGGTATCCGCATATTACGACATGCGACTATTATAGCATCTTCTCGGCGATTTGGTGAATTTTTTAACAAAATATATTTTTTATTGGTTGTTGCCTTTATTCAATACAAATTGCAATATAGACTTTAGTCCAAAGCGTACTCTTATACGAAGATAACATATAACTCGTCGAAAGAATAATGCGCATTGGCATGTAAACATTGTGGAACCAGCAGGGGAGGCGTAATAATGATTGTGAAAGTGGTGCCGTATCGGGCAGAATGGAAGCAGATGTTCCTTGAGGAAGCGGGGCGCATTCAGGAAGCATTGGGGGACGAGCTGGTACGTGTATTCCATATCGGCAGTACAGCCGTACCCGGCATACAGGCGAAACCAGTTATTGATATGATGCCGGTGGTAAAGGATATTCAAAAGCTTGACGCGTATCATTCTGCATTTGTGGCGCTTGGGTATGAACCCATGGGCGAGTACGGCATCCCCGGTAGACGGTTCTACCGAAAAGGAGGGGATCGGCGTACGCACCATATCCATGCATTCCAGTGCGACAATGCCTACGCCATACTCCGGCACGTCGCGTTTTGCGCATACTTACGGGCGTTTCCTACTGTACGGGAAGAGTACTCTGCGCTAAAAGCCGGGCTTGCAAAACAATTCCCGGCGGATATCGAAGCCTATTGCGATGGAAAGGACGCTTTTGTTAAGAAATTGGAGCGCGAAGCGTTGCTTTGGTATTGGAAGTCGTCAGGCGAGCTGCCGGAGAATAGGTAGAGAGTTATTGAATCCCCATAGCTGACGAACAGCTTCCAAACCGATACGGCTTATTTCCAATTGCCACAAGTTGGCCCTTTTTGTTAGAAATTATCATATTGTGAATTGATTCTCCAAAGAGATCATGCTATAATTGCTCCGATAACGGAGAGGGAGCGATGTTCATGCCGGATTTCAAGGCAATGTATTACGCGCTTTACAACACCATATCCGCTACCATTGAAAGCCTCGAGGCAGTGCAACGCAATATGGAAGATACATATATGGAATCCGCGGAACCAACGTTGCATATTGTTTCAGACCAATTCCATGAGGAAAAAATGAAGCCCGCCGAATAAAGGGCGGGCAATGGATAAAGTTGCTTTTTATGCAGCTATTCGCCTTATTCAAACGCCACGCGTTTGAATTTATTTTTTCCCCGGCGCAATACGCCGCTCGTCCGTACGATCAAATCGATATCGGATACGGTTTCGCCGTTAAACTTGACGCCTTTCCCTACAATAAGCCGCCTGGCTTCGGAATTTGAGGATGCAAAACCCGCAAGTTTCAAAAGCTCCAGTATTGAAACGCCTTCCTGCGAGATGAAGAGCGTTTCCATCTGTTCGGGCGCGCTGCCCGAGGCGATTGACAGGTAACGCCCTTCCGCATCCTCCACGGCAGGCGCTCCATGGTAGAACGTTACAATTTCCCGGGCAAAGAGGAAGTGCGCTTGATGCATGTTTTCCTCCATCAAAGGAACATATATTTCAGAGGCGATGTCCGTCGTCAGCCGGAAATAGTCGCCCAATATGTGATCCGGCACGCGCATGCATTTTTCAAACATCACGCTCGCTGGCTCGCTGATGCCGATGTAGTTGCCAAGCGATTTGCTCATTTTTTCCACGCCGTCCAGCCCCGGCAGCAGCGGGAACGTGATAACCTCCTGCGGCGTCTGCCCGTAATCCTTTTGCAGCGCGCGCCCGACCAAAAGGTTGAACGTCTGGTCCGTGCCGCCCACCTCGATATCGGCGATCAGCGCCACGGAATCGTACCCCTGCATCAGGGGGTAAAAGAGCTCGTGCAAACCTATGGGCTGCAACGCTGTGTAACGGTTTTTAAAATCATCCCGCTCCAGAATGCCCGCAAGCGTATATTTTCCCGCAAGGGCCAGCACGTCCGCAAAGCTTAGTTTACTAAGCCATTCCGAATTGTAGGAGATTTTCGTTTTTTCCGGATCAAGTATTTTTGTCACCTGTTCGAAGTAGCTTTGCCCGTTCTCCCGCGTTTGCTCGAATGTCAGCGGCGGACGCGTCTTGCTCCTGCCGGAAGGGTCGCCGATCATGCCGGTAAAATCCCCGATCACAAATATAATTTCAAGCCCCGCGTCCTGCAGCAGCCTTAACTTTCTGAGCACCACCGAATGCCCCAGGTGCAGGTCCGGCCTTGAAGGATCCGCGCCCAGCTTGATTTTCAACGGCCGATTGCTGTTGAGGCGTTCCCGCAAGCCTTCATAGGAGTAAATATCCACCGCGTCGCGCTTGATAAGGGCCAGTAATTCATCCTGTTCCATTGTTCCTCCTTTCTGTTCATAAGCAAATAAAAAGCGGCCCAAAGCATTTGCCTTGAGCCGCCAGACACCTGAGTAGGGTTCTACAAAGGCAACAGCAACCCAAGCCTGTTTCCGTAATAGTAAGAAACAGACTCGTAAGAGGAAGCGATTGTCCTGATAAAACCGTGCATAGGGCACCCCCCGGAAGATTGTGCATACTATAGCAGGAAATCTAGCATCTGTCAATTGACTTTATGCGCCGTATTTGCTATTCTAACTTACGAATTGCATAAAGAAAAGCGATGAAAAGAACCAGTACGCATACGGAACCTTTTAGAGAGAAGATGGTTGGTGCAAATCTTCAGGAGCCCATGCGGAACCCGTCTTGGAGCTGCGGACCGTAACGAAGAGATTCCAATAAGGCCCGCCGGACTCCCTCCGTCACAGGGGAAGCGTATTGATGTACGCGTGAGAGCAGAGATATTCTCTGAATTTAGGTGGTACCGCGGACCGAAAAAGGTTCGCCCTAAGCGAAATCGCTTGGGGCGTTTTTATTTTCACTGAAATTTGAGGAGGCAAACGATATGAAAATCGACCGGCTGGTGGGGGAGCGCTTTAAGGAGCGTCCGTCGGACTGCGTAATAGACAGCCACGCGCTGATGCTGCGCGGCGGCTACATGAAGTATGTCGCGAACGGCATATTCTCTCTGTATACGCCGCTCAAGCGGATCACCCGTAAGATTGAGCAGATTATCCGGGAGGAAATGGATGCGATCGACGGGCAGGAGGTTCTTTTCCCCGTGGTGCTGCCCGGCAGCCTGTGGGAGGAATCCGGCAGGTTCACAAGCGTGGGCAGCGAGCTGATGCGCATGAAAGACAGAAACGGCAGCCCCATGGTATTAGGCATGACGCATGAGGAAGCCGCAGTGCAGCTGGTGCGCGAATACGGCCAGAGCTATGTGAAATACCCGTTCATGATCTACCAGATCCAGACGAAATTTCGCGACGAGGCCCGCCCGCGCGGGGGATTAATCCGCGTACGCGAGTTCACCATGAAGGACGCGTACTCCTTCCATACCTCCCAGGAGGATTTGGAGCAATATTATGAAAAGTGCCTGCACGCGTATGAACGCATATTCGCCCGGGCCGGTATTCCGGAGGTCGTCTCCGTGCTGTCTGACAGCGGCATGATGGGCGGCAGCGTCTCCCATGAGTTTATGCTGCTGACGCCGGTGGGCGAGGATACAATCGTGCTCTGCAACGAGTGTGGTTACCGTGCCAATATGGAGACGGCGGAAAGCATCATTCATAACGAAATGCCGGAGATGCTGGAGGAGGCGAGGCTCGTACATACCCCGCACCAGCAGACGATAGAGGATGTATGCAATTTCCTCAAGCTCCCCACAGACCACTCCATGAAAGCGGTTGTCTACCAGCGGAACGCGGACGACAGCTATGTGCTGCTCTTTATCCGTGGTGATTTGGAAGTGAACGAAACGAAGCTGACGAATGTGGTGGGGGATATCCATCCCGCCGTCATCACGCCGGACTCTGGCCTCCATGCGGGCTATATCGGGCCTTACAACCTGAAGACGAACGCGACGGTACTCTTTGACAAATCTCTTGAAAACGCGGGCAATCTTTGCTGCGGCGCGAACAAAGAGGAATACCACTATACCGGCGTGCAGCTCGAACGCGATTGCGGAAAAGTGACCTATCAGGACTTCGCGAAGGCGAAGGAGGGCGGCGTCTGCCCGGTTTGCGGCAAACACGCGATCTCGGTTTCCCGGGGCATTGAGGTGGGCAACATATTCCAGCTTGGCGTAAAATATTCAAAATCCATGGGCATGCAGTACCTTGACAAGGACGGCACGCTCCGTCACCCCATCATGGGTTGCTACGGCATCGGCGTGGGGCGCTTGGCTGCTTCCGTCTGCGAGGTGCATCATGACGATTACGGCCCCATCTGGCCGATTTCCATCGCCCCCTGGCAGGTACACCTGTGCTGCGTGCGCGCGGATGATGTGGAAGCGCATGTGCTTGCGGACGTACTTTACCAGACGCTGCAGCGCAAAGGCCTGGAAGTGGTGTATGACGACCGCGCGGTGAGTGCCGGCGTGATGTTCTCCGACGCGGATTTACTGGGCGTGCCTGTCCGCGTGGTAGTCAGCCCCCGCAACATGAAGGAGGGCTGCATTGAGCTTTCTACGCGGGATAAGAAAGTCAGCCGCAAGGTGCCGGTTGCCGAGGCTGCAGACGCGGTGCTGGAGCTCGTGCAGGAGTTGATGGGGAACGTGGGGGAGTAAGGTATAATGAAAAATCCCCGAAACACTTGGTGAAGTGTTTCGGGGATAGAACTATCCACTAACTTCTTTAAAAATCGATATCTCCAATAATAAGTTTGCTTCGATAGATAATTTTATCTATCGAAGCAATCATGCACGGTCATAGCGTCGGTGGAGGTGACAGCGCGTACGCCGATGGCGTAGTACAGCAAGGTGACGAGGCTATCTATTTCATCTCTTGCTTCCCTGTGGTCTTTAGTGCTAAAATATAAAAAAATACTGGTGCGTATAATGGTTCAGCACGAGACTTTTCTAAGTCCCGTGCTTTCTTTTGCGCCTAAATGAACATGGAGGATACAATGGAGTTTTACAAAAAGCTGCCGCGCAACAAAAAGGAGTTCGCATTATTCATGGCCGTGATTTCAATCATATCGGTGAATATCATTGCGCC
>JAEYSE010000056.1 GCA_023435025.1 Bacillota bacterium | reverse complement strand
CGAAGCGTTGTGGATTTGCCGCAGCCGGAGGGCCCGACCAGTACCACAAACTCCTTGTCCGCGATATCAAGAGAGAACTCCTGTACCGCAACCACGTTCTTGTCGTAGACCTTCTTGATGTTCTTGAGTGTGACGTTTGCCATGTTGCCCGGCTCTGACGGACACAGCCTCTGCTACTGTCCGCCTCGCCGCCGTGCGTAGTATCACGGCGGCATTACGGCAGGTCTCCACACTGCCGCACCGCAAGCCGCTGCGGTTAGATGGAACCTCCTTTTTTATAGCGTTCGCGGGCTTATTTTGTGGAGTAAACCCGTGCCGCATTGATACGTGGTAAACCCGTATGGGGAAACGGAATGATGCATATTCATTGCTCCTTCTTGCGTTTGGGACCAAAACATAGAAAATATCAGCTGTAGGACGATAAATTCGTGTAGAATTCTAATTGAACCGATACGGGAGCGGATGCCGCCAATGGAGGGGAGGCTAATACCTATTCTGTCGTGTATAGAATAACAGATTTTTCCCGCCCAGGCAATGTCAATCACGGAATAAATCCCCGATTCTAAAACTCAACATCCACGTGCAGTTCGCTCTGCCCGTTGGGCGGGACGACACAGCCCTCTATCGGCTGGCCGTTTACGCGTACGCGGGGGGAAGAAAGCCCGGCCCGGCGGGCGTGTATGATGTAACGCGTGTCGCGGAATATGCGTTCCGCCGTAAAGCCGTCCAATTCGTCGGGCAGGCAGGGGTTGATTTCCAACCCGTCGTGCCGCGCGCGGATGCCCAGGATATACTGGCTGACGTTTACATACGCCCAGGAAGCGGTACCTGTGAGCCAGCTGTTCTTGGCCTCGCCGCTTCGCGGCGTTTCGCGTCCGGCGATCATCTGGCTATACACATAGGGCTCCGTGCGGTGGATATCGCTCTTATATTCCGTATATGCGGGGGAGATGCGGCGGTATGCGTCAAACGCCGCGTTGCCGTCCTTTAGCGCCGTATACGCAATGCTGATCCATGGGTTGTTGTGGCAGAATATGCCTCCATTTTCCTTGTATCCGGGTGGGTAACTCGTGATTTCGCCCAGCTCCTCATGATAGACCGTGTAGCACGGGTTTAAAAGCTGGATACCGTGCTCGCCCTCCAACCGTTCTTTTACGCTGTTGAGCGCGCTTCTGGCATGCCCTTCCTTTATGCCGATGCCCGCCATTGCGCAGAACCCTTGCGGCTCAATGAATATCTGCCCTTCCTCGCAGGTATGGCTGCCCACGGGGCGTGAAAATGCGTCGTACGCGCGCAGGAACCATTCGCCGTCCCAGCCATGCTGAAGTATGGTCTGTTCCATTTTTTCCACCGCTGCCAACACGTACTTTGCTTCGTTTGCGTCCCCGAAACGCTCGCAAAGCTCCGCGTACTCCCTGCCATAGAGTACGAACATGGCGGCGATGAACACACTTTCTGCCTTGCCGCTTTCAAAGTTGGTGCAGGTCTGGAAGCTTTCGCCGGGGGTGGTGGAGAAGCAGTTGAGGTTGAGGCAGTCGTTCCAGTCCGCCCGGCCGATGAGCGGCAGGCCATGCGGGCCCAGGTGCTCCATCGTATACCTTACGCTGCGGCTCAGGTGCTCAAATAGCGGCTGTTCGCTGCCAGGGACGTTGTTGAACGGAACAGGTTCTTTGAGTATGGAGCTGTCTCCGGTTTCGCGGATGTAAGCCGAAGTGCATGCGATAAGCCAGAGAGGGTCGTCGTTGAAGCCGCTGCCGACGTCCGCGTTGCCCCGTTTCGTGAGCAGCTGGTATTGGTGGTAGGTGCTGCCGTCCTCAAACTGTATGGCGGCGATATCGAGTATGCGCTCCCGTACGCGTTCGGGAATGAGATGTACAAACCCCAGAATATCCTGGCAGCCGTCACGGAAGCCCATCCCACGCCCCGTGCCGCTTTCATAATAGCTGGCGCTCCGGCTCATTAAGAACGTGATCATACACTGGTATGGGTGCCAGATGTTCACCATGCGGTTGAGTTTTCTATCCTCGCTGTTCAGGCGGTAACGCTGAAGCAGCGCCTCCCAGTAGGCTTTGATCGCGAGAAGTGCAGCCGTTACGTCCGCTTCAGAAGAAAAGCGGGAGATCAGCGTGCGCGCATTGGCCTTGTTGATTCGGCCCGGGCTCTCCCATTTTTGATCGGGCGCGTTTTCCACATAACCCAGGATATAGAGGAGGTGTTTCGTCTCCCCGGGCTGTAACGTCACTTCCACCGCATGGGAGGCGATAGGTGCCCAGCCGCTTGCCATGCTGTCGCTGCTTTTGCCTTCTTTCACCGCGCGCGGCAGGCTCCAATCTCCCATGGGGCCCAAAAACGCATCCCGGTCCGTATCAAACCCTCTGATGTCCGCGTTTACATGGAAAAAAGCGTAATGGTTCCGGCGTTCGCGGTATTCCGTCTTATGGTAGAGCGTGCTTCCGTCCCGCTCTACTTCTCCTATGGAGAGATTGCGCTGGAAATTCTGCATATCGTCCACGGCGTTCCAGAGGCACCATTCTACAGCGCTGAATACGGTGATGCGCTTTTCATGCGCGCTCTGGTTGGTGAGCAAGAGGGAATTGAGTTCGCAATTTGCACCCATGGGAACAAACAGCGTCATGCTGCAGCTTAGGCCGTTTTTCGCGCTTTCAATTACCGTATACCCAAGCCCATGCCGGCAGCGGTAGCTGTCCAGCTCGGTTTTTGCAGGGAGGAAAGCGGGGCTCCATACGGCGTCCCCATCCTTTATATAATAGAAGCGGCTGCCCGTGTCGGCGGGTACGTTGTTGTAGCGGTAACGGGTCAGGCGCCGGAGCTTTGCGTCCTGATAAAACGAATAGCCGCCGCCGGTGTTGGAAACGAGACTAAAGAACCCTTCGTTGCCCAGATAATTGATCCAGGGCAAGGGGGTATGCGGGGTAGTGATAACATACTCCCTGTTTGTGTCGTCAAACATTCCATACTGCATGCACTTATTACTCCTGTACGCGTAACCGCGGCTGGTTTTGGGTTGATTTTGGAAAAGAAAGCGAGAGAACATCGGACAGAAATCGTTTAAGTTGTTTTTATTGTACAGGAGATAAATGAAAAACTCAAGGGGCTAAAAAGCGGCGAGATAAAAAGCTGAGACGGATCTATTTATTGTTCAACTTCTATTCCGATACAGTTCACAAAGAAAGGCATGCGGCGTTGCGCGTAAATATGGGAACGGGACTGTGTGGATGATACTGTTGCGCGTATGCAGCCCGGCCTTTTTTAAGAAGCGACATTTCGGCGGGAATTTACGCAAACGATTAAGCGGTGAAAATCGCCAGACACAAAAGGCCATGGTTCTATCATGGCCTTTTATGTCATGGGTTCGGGAAAATCCTCTCAGTTGGTCGTTTCGGGGACAAATGGAAGCTTGGAAAAGCCCTGCTCCAGCTGCTCGTCGCTGGGCACGTAATCCGTCATGGTCCCGTCCTGATAGGACATGTAAGCGCTCATATCGAAATACCCCGTGCCGGAAAGGCCAAAGAGTATGGTCTTCTTTTCGCCGGTTTCGCGGCATAAGAGCGCTTCGTCTATTGCGGTGCGGATGGCGTGCGCGGACTCGGGTGCAGGCAATATGGTTTCGCAACGGGCAAACAGCGCGGCGGCCTCAAATACGCGGGTCTGCTCCACCGCTACCGCTTCCATGTACCCGTCGTGATAGAGCTTGGAAAGAAGCGGGGACATGCCGTGATACCGTAAGCCGCCCGCGTGGTTGGGGGAAGGCGTGAACGTGCATCCGAGCGTGTACATTTTGGCGAGCGGCGTGATCATGCCGGTATCGCAAAAATCGTAGGCGTATTTGCCCCGCGTAAGGGATGGGCAGGAAGCAGGCTCCACGGCAATGATGCGCGGGTTTGACTTACTCAAAATCTTATCCCGCATGTACGGGGCGATGAGCCCGCCCAAATTGCTTCCGCCGCCCGCGCAGCCTATGACGATATCGGGATATTCGCCCAATATGTCCATTGCTTTTTTTGCCTCCAGGCCAATGACGGACTGGTGCAGCAGCACCTGATTCAATACTGAACCCAGCACATAGCGATAGCCGGGGGTGGTAACGGCCATTTCCACGGCCTCCGAAATGGCGCAGCCCAAGGAGCCGTTGTTGCTCGGGTCTGCCTCCAGTATGGCGCGGCCCGCGTTGGTTTTGTCGCTTGGGCTCGCGTGAACCGTCGCCCCGAAATTCTCTATGATCGCCTTGCGGTAGGGCTTCTGCATGCTCGAAACCTTTACCATGAATACCGTTAATGGCATTTTGAAGTAAGCGCAGGCTTCCGATAGCGCCGTACCCCACTGGCCCGCTCCCGTTTCGGTGGTGAGGCCCGACAACCCCTGTTCCTTGGCGTAATAGACCTGAGGGATCGCGGAATTGAGCTTGTGGCTGCCCGAGGTGTTGTTGCCCTCAAACTTGAAATAGATCTTCGCCGGGGTATCAAGCTCCTTCTCCAGGTTATAGGCCCGTACCAGCGGAGAGGGGCGGTAGATGCGGTACATATCCATGATGGGGCCGGGAATATCCACATACCGTGTCTTCTCGTCCATTTCCTGGTGCGCGAGCTCTTCACAGAATACGGGGTACAGGTCGCTCTCCACGGCAGGTTTGTTTACGCCGGGAATTAAAAGTGGCGCGGCCTGCTCCTTCATATCCGCCCGCAGGTTATACCACTGCTCCGGAAGTTGTTCCTCCGTTAAATAAAATCGGTGCGGAATGCGTGCCATAGTCGTTCTCCTTTCAGTCTTGCATATTTAAGGTAACAAAAAAGCTCCCGTCCCAGTCATTGGGACAGAAGCTTATTTCTTCTGCGGTGCCACCCGATTTGGCGCTCTCACGCGCCCTCCTTTAAACCTGCAAACACAGGTCTTCCCCCAAGATAACGGAGGGGAACGCCGTCAGCTACTACTAAGGGTAAACCCCGTTCGGCTGCCCTCATAAGTCCATTCGGCAAAGATATTCGCTGCCGCTTTCCACCATCACGGCTCTCTGTGAGCTATCCCTTTGCGTACTCTTCTTACTCAGCGGTTTTTCATTTGTGGACATTGTATGCGTATTTAAGTCGGTTGTCAACCATGGTTTTTTACATAAAACATAAAAATGGCATTCGATCGCCGCAAAATTCGGATTGCGCAAATACGGATGCGCGCTTATTTCCGGGAGTTGAAATCAATTCATGGATGCAATAGTATAAGGGAAAGTACCAAAAGATGGCGGAAGCCATATATCCCGGATAACCCAATTCTATACGAAAAGAGGGAGAACCGTGATCGGCTTAAAAGAATATGACTATCTTTCAAAGAAGTTCAATGAGGTCAAGCATGTAACGCTTAACCCGGGCAGAGAAGGCGTTGTGCGCATACATATGGTGCCGCCAAAGCTGCGCTTTTTTAAAAACGTTCCCAGCGTCGTGATATTGAACGGGCAAGATATTTTGCCCATTAATACATCTTGGGCAATACTGCTGTCCGCATTTATAGACGAAATCCAGCAATATGACGGAAAAACGCTTGAGGATGGAGAATGGGATGCTATTATCTGGAAAACCGTTGCGGCGACCCGGCGGGTTTACCGCGGCGTGGATGAGAAAACGCTCAGGAGCGACCTGTGGCGGATCATAAGCGCATTCCATGACATTGCAAACGGCCGGGAACCGGATGAAAAGGTCGGCGCGCTTTCCTTGGGTGAATACGCCCCCTACATGACCGCGCCCCATCGGATGGATCTGATGATCAGCTCGCTGAGTAAAAATTGCCGCTGGAACTGCAATAATCAATGTTTGCATTGCTATGCCGCTGAACAGGAGCTTTCGGATTCAGAGGAGCTCTCCACAGAGGATTGGAAGAGAGTGATTGATAAATGCCGTGAGGCGCGCATTCCGCAACTGACCTTTACCGGTGGGGAACCGACGTTAAGGAGTGACCTTGTGGAATTGGTCGAGCACTCCCAATGGTTTATCACCCGGCTCAATACAAACGGCATTTGCCTGACACAAACGCTATGTAAAGCGCTTTATGAAGCAAGCTTGGATAGCGTTCAGGTAACGTTGTATTCCTATGACGCTCGTATTCACAACCGGCTTGTTGGCGCAGATAGTTGGGAAAAAACCGTGCAGGGCATTCAGAATGCCGTGGACGCTGGGCTTAATGTCAGCATCAATACTCCGCTCTGTACTTTGAATGCGGACTATATCGAAACCCTCCGGTTTGTGAAAGGGCTGGGTGTGAAATATGTCTCCTGCTCGGGGCTTATTCCTGCAGGCGGGGCAACGAGCGAGACGTCGAAAAGCACACAGCTTTCCGAAAATGCGCTGTATGAAGTGCTTAAGGAGGCCTACGCTTACTGCCGAGAAGTTGGAATAGACTGCAGTTTTACTTCCCCCGGATGGATGCAGGAGCGGCTCTTATATGAAATCGGGTTCCGCACAGCGCCTTCCTGCGGTGCATGTTTAAGCAACATGGCCATAGCCCCGGATGGTACCGTAATCCCGTGCCAAAGCTGGCTATCCGGCACAGG
>JAEYSE010000118.1 GCA_023435025.1 Bacillota bacterium | reverse complement strand
AGAAGGAAAACCCCTATGTACTGGCAAACCCAAAATACGAAGGATATTATGCACCTACGATGTAGAACATCATGCGCGCTTTCATCGTTCAACCTAATACGCGGTGATTTCAGAGTGGCAGCACACAACCAAGCTTTCATTATCCACAGCCCGGTCTTTGGACAAACTTCGCATTATGTTTGTTCTGGCGCGATGAAATGAACTTCGCATTATGTTTATCCCCAGCGATGAAGTGAACTACCCATTATGTTTATCCGAACTTCCCATTATGTTTAACTCGCGATAACAGGATAATTATAAGTATCCATCCCCTACTATTAGACCGAAATAAGTTGTCCAAACATCGCATCAATCATAACGCTTCAATAGAACAAAGGGCGTATGTCTGAACGGCAATACGCCCTTTAACATTTAGCGCCTAATGGGTTTGAATCCCTTCTATCAGTAGACGAACATGTTCTGCTATCTGTTCTCTCAAATCAAAGTCGGGATGGCGTACGCACCACTCATAGCTGACTCCCCGTATTGCAAGCACAAAATGTCGGGAAAGAGCCTCTATCGGCAACGAAGATCTAAACTCCCCGCACCGGATCCCTTTTTCCAGGATGCTGTAAAACAGTACATAAAGCTCCCGGCCATATCCCTTGATCGCTTCCGTGCTTACCGTTCCCGCCAGCAGTATCTGATAGACCCTTTTCATATTTTTGCAGCCGAGCATATTCGAGAGCGTATCGGCAATTTTATCTCCTAAAGCAAGAAACACCGATGAAGACGGCATATCATCCGGCAAGTTTTCCACAAAGGCTTTATAATCCGTATCAATTCGGGCAGTGTGACCAGCAACCAGCTGGGCAATCAGCGCATCCTTGGACTCGAAATGCACATAAAACGCGCCTTTGGTAATGCCCGCTTCATCGGTGATGTCCTCTACATTCACGTCGGAGAAGTTGTGTTCCATAAACTTTTTTTCCGCAATCTCATATAGCCTCCTTTTTGTTTCGGCACCCTGAACCTTTCTTTTATCGATTTTTTTCTCTCTCATATTTCCGCTCCTACATTGAAATTTTTAGAAAAATAGATTATAATTATCACCGTAGGTAAACCCATTCACTAAAACAAGTCATCTTAATTATAGTATAGCATTTAGCAGGCTTTGGATTCAAGCGGGTTAACCCGAAACAGCTACAGCTATGGCACTTTGAATATTAACGATAGAGCAACTAGCATGGTTGGTATATCTAGCAGAGTTGCTAGGATGTAAATAAGGGGGTAACGCATGAGAAATAACAAAGCAATTCAAAAGCTTACAGCTATTATACTGTCCATCATTATGGCTGTAGGTATGACACCTGTTTCAGCGGCTTCTGATATGATGGAAGTCACATACGTAGATGAAAATGGTGTGTTGCAGACTGTTTCAGCCTCCGTCATCAAGAATGAGACTACAGAACTCACAAACGAATGGTATGTTGTGGTGGGCAACGTTAATACGACCAGCCTTAACATCGTAAATCACAATGTCAAGATTATCCTCACGGACGGCTGCAAACTGACGGTAAACGGCACGGATCACAACGCAGCCGTCAGAGTCGTCAGCGGCAACAGCCTTACTGTTTATAGCCAGACGCTAGGTACCGGCATGCTCACCGCCACATCCGCCGGACGCGGCGCAGGGATCGGCGGCAATGGAGGCGGCGATGGTCTTTACTCCTCCGCCAATGGGGAAAGTTCCGGAACCGTAACAATCAATGGCGGCACTGTCACAACAAATCGCATCGGCGGTGGTAACGGAAGCGGTTGTGTTTGGTTGTCTGGCGATGTCTTCTCCAGCGCATATGACGGAGGGCACGGCGGCACAGTTACCATCAATGGCGGTACCGCCATCGTTTCAGACCGTATCGGCGGCGGCGACGGTGGCGACGGCAACTATGGCGGCGCTTCCGGCGGCGACGGCGGCAACGGCAGCGGCCTTACAATCAGAGGCGGCAATATATCTATTGCGGGCAAGATTGGAGGGGGTGCTGCCGGAAGCGGATTTCTCAAGCCATTCGTAGGTCCCGCAGTGAGCGGCACAGCGGGCGGAGCAGGCTCGTGTACCATCACGGGAGGCTCGGTACAGGTTTCCACCATGCAACCCACGCCTAAAGACGATGGCGGTTCTACGGTTTCTCTCACCACTGTAACATTGAGCGGAGCTTCCACATTGCGTACAGTTCAAGCCATCGTTACAAGTTTGCCTTCAACCTTTGGAACCAGGGACATGAAAACCGATACATCAGGGAAGCTCTATTTATGGCTCCCATCGGGCTCTTCTGTTACAGATGCATTTTCCCAGGGCAGCCGCTACACTGGTTTAATTCCAGCAGGCACATCAGGAACCCTTGTCGTTTCTGGAGCAATCCCCGATACACCAGTTATTACCAGCATCGTACCTGTCAACGGTGAGCTAGAAGTTCCTGTTAATGGAAGCATATCTGTTACCTTCAATGGAGTGATGAATGCTTGGTCGGGGAGCGTTACATTAAGGGCAGACGATTTGGACACCATTGTGCTGACCCGCGGTATATGGACCAACAGCGGCATTTACACTGTTTCATACTCCGGCCTCTCCTATAGCACAGAGTATACCGTTACCCTCTCCGGATTTCAGGACGCATACGGTCAAAACGTGGACAGCGTAAGCCTTGTCTTTACCACCGCTATCCCCCCTAAGAGTGTTACGGTGGGTGCACAGAGCGGCACACTCGTGTGCGGTACGGTAGGGAATGTTGCCTTCCCCATCACTGTAGTAAGCATTGCAGACGGAACCTATTCCGTTACCCTTGACGGCGCACCTGACGGTGTAACGACTGGAGATATTACTATCGCGTCAGGAAGCAGTACACTCACAGTCAATACCAGTGCTGATACGCCGGAGGGAAGTTACACGATGACTGCCACGATAGATGGCATTGTTTCCGACAGTTTTATCCTGACAGTAAGCGATTCATTACCTACCGTGGACAGCGTATCTGTTTCGCCAACCACCGTTGAGGTACAAAAGGGGACAACTCAGGTGTTTACCGCCATTGTAACGGGAAAGAATCACCCCTTGCAAACGGTGACTTGGGAGATTATTGGCAACAACAGCACTATTACCAATATAGATGCAAGCGGCCTGTTAACTGTAAGTGCTGATGAAACGGCAGCAAGCCTGATCGTGAAGGCAACCTCGACGGTGGATACTGGCATATCCGGTACGGCGACCGTAACGGTAACGGAGATTCCTGCCCCGCCGATTTACCAAATATCGCTAGGTTCGATAGATTACGCATTTCCTGACGCAGTAGAGGGCTATGAAGAACTACCCCCACTAGCAGTTCAGGTGATCAACACCGGCAATCAGCCGACAGGTGATTTAACAGTAGCGCTAGGCGGCAGCAATTACGGCGACTTTATCCTCTTCAAAACTACTATTGACAGCATAGCCGTAAGTGGCAGCGACTACTTTTCGGTGACGCCGATGAATAACCTCGCCGCTGGTATATATACGGCCACCGTCACCGTAACAGGTGAAAACGGCATCAATAAAAGCATTAATATAAGCTTTACTGTAAATTCAACGTCGAGCATACCCGTCAGCGGAGTTTCGTTAAACAAGAGTACATTAAACCTCACGGCAGGCGTCAATAGCACCATCATTGCCACAGTTGAACCTGCAAACGCATCTAATAAAAGGGTTAGTTGGAGCAGCAGCGACTCCAGTGTGGCTATGGTGGACAACAACGGCGCAATAGCGGCAAATTCCGTTGGTACGGCGATTATCACCGTCATCACAGAGGATGGCAATTTTTCCGCTACTTGTACCGTAAATGTTTCCGAAGCAGCTCCGGTTACAACCTATACCGTGACCTTTGATCTAAACGGCGGCACCCGTACAGGTGGCGGTCAGCTGATACAGACCGTCGTACATGGCGGTTCCGCCACAGCCCCTACTGTTTCGCGCAGCAGCTATACCTTCACCGGCTGGGATAAAGCCTTTACCAATGTAACATCCAATCTGACGGTTACCGCAAACTGGCGTTATGACGGGGGCGGTTCTGGCGGCAGCGATTCGAGGGACGATACCACCGACGATATCATCCAGACGGATAAGGAACCGGATCAGCCGGTTGTCGCCAGCTTCAGCGCAACCCCAGCCGTGACCGTTTCGCAAAATTCCGTCACGGACGCCATCGCAAAGGCCCAGGCGGACGCAAAAAAACAGGGCAAAACAACAAACGGCATCGGTGTCTCGCTCAATGTCGACCTTCCGGATACGACAAAATCCCTAGTGATCGTTCTGCCCAGGGCCGTGCTGAACAGCCTGGTGAACGCGGGTGTTAAGCAGTTTGAAATAAATGGCGCTATCGTATCCCTGGATTTCGATCTGGAGGCCCTCAGGGAAATCCGGAAGCAGAGCGCGGGCGACGTAACCATCACCATCAGAACGGTGATGGACCTCTCCGGGGAGGCCAAGAAGCTCATCGGCGCAAGGCCGGCGTATGATGTGACCGTCAGCTATGTCAAGAATGGAAAGACGATAAGTATCACCTCTCTGGGCAAGGGCAGTGTCATCCTCTCTGTTCCGTATAAGTTAAATAAAAACGAAGCCGTGGGCTGGCTGTTCGGAGTTTATGTGGACGCAAGCGGCAAGGCAATGCGCGCCTCCGGCTCCGTATACGACGCGAACAGCGAAAGCCTTATCCTGAGCACCGGACATCTCTCCCTCTATGGCGTGGGCTACATAGCCCCCGCTGAGAAGTACGCCGACATCGCCTCCCACTGGGCTAAGGAAAGCATCGACTACGTGGTGGGGCGCGGACTGTTCAGCGGGACCGCCGATACCAAGTTCTCGCCCGATATGGCCATGGGCCGCGGGATGCTGGTCACGGTGCTGGGCAGGCTGGCCGGCGCGGACGTGAGCGCCTGCAAGACCAGCAGCTTCAGCGACGTGGCAGAGGGCAAGTATTACCAGCCCTATGTGGAGTGGGCGTACAAAAAAGGCATCGTCAGCGGAATCGGGAACGGCAAATTCGCTCCCGAAAGAGCGGTCACCCGCGAGGAAATCGCGTTGGTCCTGCGAAACTACGCCAAGGCCACCGGCAATACCCTACCCGTTACCCGCGAGGCCGTTACCTTCGCGGACGCCTCCGATATCGGTAGCCTTTACAGCGATGCGGTCAAGGCCATACAGCAGGCGGGCATCATGGTAGGCACCAGTGGGAACAGGTTCAATCCTAGGGCGACTGCCACCCGCGCAGAGGTTGCAGCCATGCTCCACCGCTACGTCAAGCTGACCATCGACCCAGCCACCGCCCAGGGCTGGGCAAAGAACGATGACGGCCAGTATATGTACTACAAAGACGGCAAGCCCCTCATCGGTTGGCAGACCATCGACGGCTTGAAGTATTATTTCTACAGCACAGGCGTTTTACAGACCGGCTAGGTAAAGGGCGGCGATAACTGGCGCTTCTACTCCCGGCAACAAGGCGCTTGTCGGCTGGTTGAACATCGGAGTGATATCAGCCATTTTTGTTGCAGTTTGCTTAGGAACAGCTGAACTTCACATTATGTTTAGCCAGGCTGCCGAAGTGAACTTCGCATTATGTTTATCGCAAGCTGCTATCCAAACTTCGTATTATGTTTACCTGAGACCTACCGATAAACTTATTAAGCAGTTACAATTGCGGATTATATATAATTCAATCGGTTATCCGGGCTTAGCTAGAGCTAGATCCAAACTTTAATTCACATTGACTACGGCTTGTTATTGAGCTCCTTCTACATGGGTATAGATTTCTGTTGTGGCTACGCTTTCGTGGCCAAGAATTTGCTGCAATGATCGAATGTCAACTCGTCCATAATATACATAAGCGTAGCAGCCGTATGTCGAAGTATATGAGTGAAGATTACGTTAGGATTCAACCCAGCAGCAATTGCCGTGGCTTCAATTAAAGTTCTTGCTTCGTCCTTTCAATAATAGTCTTTTGCACATCGGGGCTCAACTCCGTAAAGAATGCACTGTAGCCTGCAACGCGTACTACCAGACCGCGATGTTTTTCAGGGTTCTGCTGTGCTTCAATAAGGGTTTTCTCATCAACAATATTGAACTGAATATGTGCGTTCCCCATAGCGATATGCGCACGTATCAACGCTAACCACTTCTTCATGCCGGCTTCGGTGCTCACGGATGCAGGCGTGAATTTTCGGTTGAATATTTCACCACCAATACACCTGGTATGGTCGATGACATTGACAGATTTCAATACGGCTGTGGGGCCATGCCGGTCTGCACCATAGTTTGGCGAAACGCCGTCTGCAAGTGGCTCCATGCTTTTTCTGCCGTCGGGCAGCGCGCCTGCCCCGCGGCCACAGGGCATATATGCTGTAACAGGTACCATGGCCGGCGCAAATTTTCCGCCCCAGTAACATTCGCGCCCTTCTGTGGCGTCAAAGAAGGTATCCGCGACGAATTTTGCATATGCGTCGGCTTGAGGATCGTCGTTTCCATATTTGGGTAGCTTATTAATGATATACTGACGCAGCGGCTCATCGCCTTCAAAATTGGAATTAAGCATATCGATTAATTTATCCATCGTGAAAAGGCCTTGCTCAAATATGCCCTTTTGTATGGTAATAAAGGAATCCGCAACGTTTGCAAGCCCAACACCATAAGGCGTTGTCCAAGTATAACGCTGTCCACCAGCCGTCACATCTGCGCCCCTTTCAATGCAGTCCCCTACAAATAACGAGATCAGGGGTGCCGGCATGATCTCCTCGTTGACCATATCCAGCATGTTATTGAGTTTGGCGCTGACGTCCAAGCAAGCAAACATCTGCTGTCTGTAGGCTTGCTTTACTTCATCAATAGTAGTGAATTGCCTCGGTTCTCCAGTGAGAGGTCCCACCTGTCTTCCCGTAAGCCTGCACTTTCCATCGTTGAGTGCAAATTCCATTATCTTGGCAAAATTGATATATCCTGCGCTTACGCGGCCAAAGAAGTTCAGGGGCGTAATTTCAACGCAGCCGACGGGCGCATAGTCCCTTGCTTCGGCAAGCGGAATGCCCATACCCAGCATCGCTGGAACATAAACCTCATCATTTATCAACTGCGGCATTCCGCTGCCCTTTCGGATCACCTCACATACGCGTTTTATAAACGCCTGCGGCGTCCTGTTGTTGAGCCTCACGGAAAAGTTCGGCTGCATGAGCAGCATATGCGAATGCGCCTCAAGACACCTGTAGGACAGGTCGTTTGTTGCATCCACGCCTTCAGGCGTAACACCTGCTATTGTCAGATTCTGTCCCATGGGAAAACCCGCATTTGTTTTTACGCCGTCTTTCTTATAGAGCTTTACGGGTTCTATAAACTTGACCCACATCGCCTCGAGCAGTTCCTGCGCTTCTGCCTTGGTCAGTGCACCCTTTGCAATATCGGCAGAATAATACTTGTACATATACTGGTCGAACCGCCCGGGTGTTACGGATACACCATTGTCATAGATCTGCAGTATGATCTGCAAAAACCAGAACGATTGAAGCGCCTCACGAAAGCTCTCCGCAGGAAACTCCGGTACTCTCTTGCAAACCCTACTGATCTGCAGAAGCTCAGCATGCCTTGTGGAGTCCGTTTCCCGGTCTGCCAACTCCCTGGCCAAATCAGAATATCTGCGGGCGAACGCGATCACCGAATCGCACATGCTGTATGCCGAACGATAAAATCTATCCTTTTGTAGATTTTCCTTGTTCCAAACCGTCAGCGTTTCCTGCTCCGCTTTGATCTGCTTTTTTATTCCATTGATTCCTATTGCGAGCAGCTTCTCATAATCGATCAGCACGTGGCCCAATCCGCATTCGTCAAAATTATTGAACATGGCAGATGTTTCAAGATAGTCCTGAATTTGTTGGTTTTTCAGCGAGCGAGCCCTATCATAAAACGTTTTATTCTTCCAGTATGGGCATATCTCTTCCAATATGACCCGCTTCACATCCGGGAGGACCACCATCTTGTCCTCGCTTCGGGTAGCAAATGTGTCTATTTCCTCCTCCAGCCAATGTGTCGCAAACTCAGGGAACAAAGGCGCCGAACGCTGCATGCTGCTAATGTGCCCCACGATCAGCTCATCCGGGAGAATGAACAGTGTCATCTCCTTTAATATCGCATCTATCGCCTTGGCGCGTCTGGAGTACATGTCCTCATTTTCCGTTTCACGGTAGACCCTTGTAATAATCCGTCCGCGCTCCGCACACACATGCGGAACTGCGTTGACAGCTCTCATCTTCAACCGCTGGCACCTGGCATACCCGGGCGAACCCTCCTGCAAGACATCCTGAATGTCAACCGGAATCATGTTATTATCCATTGTATTCCTCATCCCTTTCCAAAGCGAAGGCCCGTCAATGATCTGAAGGCGTCGGCGTTATTGTCGTAGATGTGTTTGAACACCCTGTCATAGTATTCCGAATACCGCTCCACATTTTCTCTGATCGGCTCCACATATCGAACCGCGCCTGCTACCGCTGTTTTGCAGCCGTCGGCGACGTCCATGTACACAGCGCATCCAATCCCTGCCATAATCGCAGCTCCGACGCACGCCTGTTCTTCAGACTGTTTGATACACAAGGTTTTTGCGTAGATATCGGCCTGCATTTGTAGCCAAGCAGCACTTTTCACCGCACCGCCCGCAACGACGATATAAGCCGGTTCGCCATAGAGATCGTTCAGAATATCGATTCCCGTTTTCATCTCGAAAGAGACGCCCTCCATGATCGCCCGAATAAAGTGCGCCTTAGTGTGCATAAACGACGCCCCAAGAAAGATACCCCGCGCCGATGCGTCCAAATATGGCGTCCGCTCCCCCATCATTGCAGGGAAAAAGAACAGCCCCTCGCTTCCGGGCCGAACCGTCTGGGCCATTGCGCTCATTTGCGCATAGCTTAGATCCGGGGCGAAATTCCTTTTAAACCAGTTGAGCGTTATTCCCGCATTGAGCACCGCAGCCATGCTGAAGCTGATGCCCGGAAGCACATGGCAGAATGTATGCGTGTTCAGCGCGGCGTTATATATGGGGTTATCAGATATACGCATAACTTGTCCACTGGTTCCTATGGTTGCAGTCATGTTGCCGCTTTCATAAAGCCCGTTGCCAATGGACTGCATCGACTGGTCCCCGCCGCCGTACACCACAGGCGTACCTTTTAACAACCCGGTTTCGGCCGCTGCCTTGGAGCAGATTTCTCCTGCAACATCATAAGGAGCAAAACGGCAGTCAGGGAACAGCGCGCGATCCAGACCCAGCCTGTCGATGACACCATATGCCCAATCCTGCTTTTTCACATCATATGCAAGCGTTCCTGACGCATCGGTTCTTTCCGTGCCAATTTCGTCCGTAAGCATGTACCGGATATAATCCTTGGGACAAACCACTTTGACCGTGCGGGCGAAATTCTCAGGCTCGTGCGTCTTCATCCATATGAGCGATACCAGCTGCATCCCCGGAAAAATCGGGTTATATGACAATCGGTTCAGCTCATTATCTGGAAACGTCTTTTCCATGGTGACACACTGCTCTGCGCTTCTGACGTCACAATGCAAAATCGCATTGCGTACAACCTTCATGTTTTTATCAAGCGGCACCATTCCGTGCATCTGTCCGGAAAAACCAACGCCTTTGATATCCTCTGCCTTGATTCCACTGTCCGTCAGCGCTCGTTTGACTGTTTCTACAAGCGCGTTCCACCATATGGCTGGATCCTGCTCGGCACGGCCCGACTCAGGTACGTCAAAACTATATTCCTTGGCAGCTACGGCCAATATGGTGCCGTTACGTGTCATAATGAGAGATTTCAGGCTCGAAGTGCCAATGTCAATTCCCAGTAAACCTTCCATGAAATCATCCCCTTGTCGTTTTCTCTTCCTCTAGCTGCGTACAATAAGTTCTCCCTGTATTGGGAAGCATTTCGATCTCCAAGAAATGCCGTCCCTGTTCTGCTGTGAAAGGCAGTCATAGACGCATCTGGCCATCAGGTCAATGCGCTGCTTATATACTGTTACGGAATTTTGCGCGGCCTTTACAGAATCGTCCACACTCACCAAAGGCAGATCAATATGGAGACTATTCAATGTCCGCATTGCGGCAACGCTCAATTCCGCATTTTCACACATGATTGCATCCACTTTCGGGATCAAATCCATGTTTCTCCTGAATATCTCTTCCATCAGGTCATTAATCTGCATGCGAGATTCCCAGGGTATCCTCAGATAGGTCGCATTTTCCTTTGCAATTGTCTGAATAGCACTTCTGCGCTGGCGGATGGAGAAGATGTCTGTATTGTCCCAACCAATGTAAAGCACCTTGGGACCGTATTGCTGCTGTACATAGGAATACAGCGTTCTTATTGCATGCTCATTGTCCAAATAAGCGCAATCCACGTACTCCGTGCAGAGCATGGTATCAAATGTAACCATGTTCATACCCAGCCCGCGCAGCCGCCTGATTATATCATCGTCGAGGCTGACGTCCTCAGGCCAAATGACCACATCGTGAACATTCTTCTCGTATAGCTTGAAAATACACTCCTCAATAGAGAAGCCGTAAGGTTTCTGCAGAAAAAGAACCATTGTCTTATTCTCGTCGGCGGTTTTTTGAAACTCGTCAAGAAACTGGTTAAAGAAGGTCTGGTTCGTGGATGAGATCAGCGCGACGAACCCAAGATCACCTTTATAACCTGCATTATTGAACTGAATATAGTTGCCACTGCCCTGTATCCGGGTGATGATTCCATCTTCCTCCAGGCTGTCCAGCGCTTTTCTGAGCGTCACCCTGCTTACGCCCAACTGCTCCGCCATAATTCTCTCGGGCGGAAAACTCTCATTTTCTTTGAACACCCCGGTAAAAATATCCCTACAAATGCGCTCCCGCACCTGCCTATACAAAAAGCTTTCAGGCATAAACAAACCACCTTATAATCTCTAATAACGGCCTGCCCTTGAAAATGATTCTGTGAAATACACCATAAGGCGCACAATTGGTATCATGGTATATATTGTATTACACATCTTCTTGGAAACACAATATTGTTATTTCAGCTTGCAGTCGACCCCAGATCCAGCCGCTTAATAATATCCTGCTGTATCGCAGGCGACAAATCCAGGAAATTTACAAATGTACCGTGTATGCGCATGATATATACGCCGCTTGGCGCATATTTTTTGGGATCTGCCAACACTTTGCGCAGTGTTTCAGGGGTAGTGATGTTGACATACAGGTAAAACGGCGCTGTTTTGTCTGAGGCGCTGCTGAAGAACAGAGGTTTGATCACGTTATCCTTGAACGCCAGGCCCTTCTCTTCAAAACTGTTGCCTCGAAACTGCCTGGGGTCAAGCCCGAAATGTGAGGCATACCCGCCACACATCTTGTTAAAGGGCAAACGTCGAACCGACATCATCCTTAAGCCTACTCCATTCGTTGCTTCCCCATATAACGGATCAATGCCATAGTTAAGCATCTCACGCGCCTTTCTTCCGCTTGGCATTGCGCCTACCCAGTAGCCATATAGCAGATGAGTGGAAGGGGAACTGAAGTCCGGCCGGAACGGATTGCCAAGGTAATTTCTTTTCGAATGCACCATATCCGCTACGAGCCTTGCAATTTCTTCAGTTTCCTTATCTACGGCTTCAATTCCGTTTCCGAATTTAGGAGCCATGAATAGATACTGCCTGAAGGCCTCCTCGCCCTCGAAATTGTTCCCTAACGCGCTCAGCAGGCGCTGTGCGTCTTGGGGCCTGTTTCGGACGATATCGTCAATTGCGATAAACGAATCCGCCACTACGGTCAGGCCATGTATCAAACAACCGCTGCCATTGTACTTGGTTCCCTGCTGTTCAACGTCCCTCATATCTATTCCAGTTTCCAGCCCGCCCATTGCTGTCGAAAGGAACGGCACCGGCAAATACGAGATGGCTGTAGTCGCCATATCGGCTTTCTCCACCATAATATCAAGGATATCATTGAGATTTTTATAAAATGCCCTGCGTATATCCGAAAGAACCGTCAGAGCATCGTCATCCGTATAGCCAAGCTCACGGTATCCTTGGCCAATTTTCTTGCCGGTTATGGTAGAGTAGCCCCCAGTGAGCGTAATCTCAAGCACCTTTGCCAGGTTGAGCCATGAATTTGTGGTGTTCCCGTTGTCTTTTCCCATGATCAGCGGCTCCTGGCAGCCGGCGATTGAGTAATCCTCCAGATCCTCATCCTCTACACCATTGTCTTTGAGGGCTTCGAATACCGAATCGTCGTTAAAGAAAGATGGCGTCAGACATCCGGAGGTAAAAAGAAATTTACCCAGGTTGCTGTACATTTCGTCAGGCGTTCCGTTATGCAGCTTAACGGAAAGGATCGGCTGGGGCAGGTTCATTGTATAGTAGGCATCCATCAGGGCATAAGTGCAGGTACTCGAAAGATCGGTGCCATCAAGGGATCTGCCTCCCAAAATGACATTTTGAGATATGGCCCAGCTCCTGTCTCCGACATTAAAGAATACCAGCAGATGCTCAAAGAGCTTTGCAGCTTCTTCCTGGCTTGTATTCTTCATTGCCCGGTATGGTTCAAATATCCTGTCGGCATTGCCCACAGAAAAAGCGAACGGATTGGTCTGCTGTTCAATACACATGCACTGCCATGCCAGGATAAACAATTGAATGGCTTCATATAAATCCTGCGCACCCTGATAGGGAACTGTACGAAGCGTCCGCTCCATCAGCGCAAAACGTTTGGCATCCTCACCCGAGGCATGCTTCGCCTTTTCAGACGCAATATCCGCGTAGCGCTCTGCGAGCAAAAGCAGCGCCTCCAACGAAAGCCGCATAGCTGAAATGTTATCCCGCCGCTTTTCATCCGGAAATTTCCCATATGCCTCATCAGCCTTAGTAATCAAATATAAGGCACCATGCTTAAGAAGTGGCTTGAAATCCGGTATGATATGGCCGGTCACCTGCTCAACGAAGAATACCGCTTCATCACTATATTGCAGCGCTTCGTTGTTGGTCTGGTTCAGGGCTTTTACGTAAGGAATCTCCTTATAATAGGTGAGCAGATCATCGATTCGTTTTTGTGAAAATTCTTCATTTGGCTCGATGTCATTAAATACGGCGCACGGATCATTATATCCCGTAAAGGTCTCCACCTGGAACGAAGGATTGATGAGCGCATACGACTTTGCGAACGCATCGTCCTGCGTTCCGGCAAATATACTATAATCGCTTATGGTAAGCGGCAAATGCTCAGCCATGCCCTGTAACGCCAAAGCCGCGCGCATTTCCATAGATTTGTATGCGTATTTTTCCTGACATTCACGCGAAATCTCCTGAGCTAGAAACCAGCCATCCAAACGCTTTTTTGCCCTCTCCTCTGAAAAAAGCTCTTTTGCCAGCTCCTCCAGCTTAACTGTTGAATGAATTTCAAAAATATTCATATAACGCTCCTTTTCCCTGCACGGCAATGTGTTCTTACAAAAACGTGGAGGATCATGTTGCTACTACGTGAAATCCAGCTTCTTGGAAGCTCTCTATAAACAAACGCACCGTTGCCTCATCAACAAACGCGTTGCCCATTCTATATTCCATGCCACACTGCTCCCACTTTACTTTTCCGTATTCATGGTAAGGCAGAAACTCAAACATCATATTACAGGTACGGCATGTTTTATAAAACTCGAGAAACGCCTCACAATCCTCTTTCTTATCATTTACGCCACGTATTAAGGGCGTCCTAACCAAGATATCGCGATGCCGCATTCCGGCCAGGCTAATATTTTGCTTGATAACGCTATCAGCAACGCCCGTAAAATGTTTATGCCGGTTGGAAACCGGGATTTTGTAATCCACGATCAGGTGGTCAATGAGCGGCAGGAGTTCTCCCAGCCTGGAAGAAGTCGCATTGGTTTCTAGAGCGGTATCGATGTTCTTTTCTTTAAGCGCAATCAACAGCTCCTTTACCGCCTCAAACTGCAGTGTCGGCTCGCCTCCTGTAATCGTCACTCCACCTCCAGCAAAAAACAGCGCTTGACATGCCGCAGCCATTTCTGCCAGTTCCTCAGTGTTCTCTTCCTCGTATGAAAGGCGTATGCCCGCATTCCTCGTCTCTGGTGACACGCAGACTCTGGATGTGCATGCTTTACAGAGCACCGCATCGCGCCTGCCTTCTCGTATTGCCCCAAAGGGACAAACTTCGTCTAGAAGCAGACCGAAATTCACCATCAATGCGCCGTGCAGAGCCATACCTTCAGGATTAGCGCACCAGGGGCAGTGCATATTGCAGCCCTGCAAATGCATGACGAGACGATTTCCAGGGCCGTCCTGAGCAAAGTTAAATCCCTTTTTAAATACTTTTAATTTCATAGCCCTTTATCCGCCAGCACACTATTGTGTGCCTGCCCCATCCTGTATTACTTAGAATTCCGTACCTGTCCAATTTGTAAGGAATTCCTCAAGCGTAGCCTCGGAAGCCCGATTATTCACCAGATTTTGAAGGACACGCAATGGGCCCGTAACCACCTGGGCTCCTGCCAACGCCATTTCGGTAAAGTCTTGCGGGCTGTCAATACTGGCCCCGACAATCTGTGTGTCGATGTTCTGAATATGGTAAATTGCAGCAATATCCTGGACCATATTCAACCCGTTAAGCCCGATTGCGTTGGATCTGTTTACAAACGGTGCAACATATGCCGCCCCAGCTAAGGCTGCCGCCATCGCCTGCGTTGTGTTGAATACAAGGGTTGCGCAGGTTCGGATACCCTGTTTGCTCACCTGAGACATCGCTCTGATGCCTTCTATGGTTGCAGGCAGTTTTACTGTGATATTATTGTCCCATGAAGCAATCAATTGGGCTTGGCGTACCATTTCATCAGTCGTCTTTGTGATGACTTGTGAAAATATCTCGCCGTCGCATACTTCACGGATGCTCCGTATATGCTTTTCGAGCTCCTTTGTGCCCTCTCTGCAAATCAGTACCGGATTGGTCGTGACCCCACTGACAAAACCCAAATCAAAAGCAGCCCGTATTTGATCCAAATTCGCAGTATCAACAAAAAACTTCATTTTTTTATACCTCCAGTTTTTTATATTAGAACAAAACCCGCTTAATGGTCTTTTGCTAAAATACCAATTTAACTTGAACACTCCTTCCCTTGAATTTTTCACAGTAGATTTTGTTCTTTGAATGTGATGAACCTATGCCTCAATGCAAATCGAGGAATGTCTCCAGCCCATATTTGCTTTCAAGCAATTGTGCAAAGCCATGCATCGCTTCAGATGTAGGCGTATAGAACTCCGCATGAAAACGTTTCTGGAGCTTGCCGTATTTGGATTCTCCATATTGATGATAGGCAAGAAGTCCAATTCGCTTCGCTCCGATTTGGCGTGCAAATGCTCCAATACGTTCCATCTCTTCTTCGGCATCGTTAACTGAACCCACCACGGGAACGCGTAGCGTAAGTTTTTTATTCATTGCCGCAACGCGGGCGGCGTTTTCGAGTATGATGCTGTTTGGCACGCCGGTGTATTTCTCGTGCTTCAAGCTGTCGATCAATTTAGTATCAAAGAAAATTTCATCCATCAGTTCGACCAGCGGGGCAGCATTTTCCCATGCCGCAAAGCCACACGTCTCGATCGCCAGATCATACAATTCCTCTTTGATCCTTTTGGCAAGTGCCAGTGCAAATTTATGCTGCAGCAACGGCTCGCCACCGGAAAATGTTACGCCGCCTCCAGAGACCGCATAGAATAGATCGTCGTCCCTGATTTCATTCATGACTTCCTCGACCGTAACAATCCTGCCGGCCAATTCAATTGCTCCCATGGGACATGCCTGGGCACATTTCCCACAAGCAATGCACTCGCTTCGAGAATAAGGCCTCCCCATCGTCATGGCTCCATGGTCACACACATTGATACACCGTTTGCAGCCCATACACTTTGCACTGCTGAGCATGAGCTCTGGAGCGGGGCTCCATGTTTCAGGATTATGGCACCACTGGCATCTCAGCGGGCATCCTTTGAAAAATACGATGGTCCTTATCCCTCTGCCATCATGCAGGCTATATTTTTGAATATTAACGATAGTGCCTTTGACTTGTCCCACTTTCCATACCACCCTGCTACCGTACTGCCGTTTCCGCCTTGAAGCTTAGGTCAAATCAACATCACTTTTCAGGCTTTCAAGAGACTCCACGCCCATAATCCTCAATTGGATCAGTCTTGGAAGACATTTCCATCGCTTCACCTGTAAAGCGTATCCTGACAAACCGGCCACATCGTTATGCTTTCAATGTTGATAGTATCCGGCGCCGATGCGCAGTACAGTGCGGCCTCGGCAACATCCTCCGGTTGAATCTGTTGCTCAGGCGGATATGGAGGCTCCTTGATGCCGGCCACATGATAGAAATTCGTTATGACTGACGCGGGGCAAAGCACATTTACCCTGATCCCCTCCGCTCTATACTCTTCATAAATCGCCCTGCTGAACCCGTATACGGCATGCTTTACCGTGCTATATATGGAATAATTGGCGCAAGGCCGCAGCGAAGCAATTGATCCTATGTTGATCATGCGGCCCGAGTGCTGCTCAAGCATATACTTTAGTGCCGCATAAGTTGTATTGCACAGCCCGTTTACGTTGACTGCAATTTGCGAGTCAATCTCATCCGGAGCCATATCCATGAATTTTTTGTATAGCCCATATCCCGCGGAGTTGACCAAAATGTCGACGCGCCCAAACTCCTTTACCGTAAATTCGAACAAAGCATCAACCTCTTGCCGTTGCGCAACATCCGCACAAAAAATCGCCGCCCGCCCGCCGCGTTCAATGATTCCCTTCGCCACGCTCTCCAGCTGATTCCGGTTTCTTCCAGACAGCACGACATTGGCGCCATGTGCAGCAAACTTTTCTGCAATCGCCTTTCCAATTCCCGAAGATGCTCCCGTAATCACCGTAACTTTGTTATGAAGACAGCCCATTTGCTTTTATCCTTTCATAATCTTCGTACAAGAGCTTCAGGCTCTAAGGATAACGCGCTCCACGTAGGTTTCAAGTATTTGCTTTGTCCGCTGCAGTTGCTCCGGAGAATGCCTTTTCACATTTTTAAAGGCATACTCTTTTCCAAGTCTGTCATACTTGATTTCGCCGTAGTTGTGATACGGTAGCAGCTTGATATCCTTTACGGCTTTCAGCGCATCACGGACAAAAGCGCCCAGAGCATGGATATTTGCTTCGTCATCGTTAACTCCCGGTATAAGGGGGAAGCTTATGGTGAGATCCTTTCCGGCTTGAGCGATGCGCTTGGCATTTTCGAGTATCAATTCGTTCGGCACGGAAGTATGCTTCTTGTGCAGCGCCGAATCCATGTGCTTGATGTCCATGATGACATGATCGATGTAAGGCAGCAGTTCCATCATGACATCCGTCCGGGCATAACATGACGTCTCTATGGCGGTATCAAGATAGGCATTCTTGGATCTCACCAGCATTGTCTTAAGAAAGTTTGGCTGCATCAACACTTCGCCACCCGAAAACGTTACGCCTCCGCCGCTTTCCTCATAATACTGACGGTCCGCCACTACAATTTTCATCAGTTCATCGGCAGTGATCTGCGTTCCCGACCCCAAGAGTGCACCCGTCAAACATGCGTCGACACATTTCCTGCAGCTATCCCCTAGACATTGTCCTGCATAAACCCCATTGTTTCTGATGTTATGAATTTTGTCCGTGGGGCAGACCGCATGACATCTGTAGCAAAAGACGCATCTGCTCTTCTCATACATGATGGTATAGCCTTTGTCTACGCCTTCTATGTTTGCGCACCAACCACATCGCAGCGGACATCCCTGAAAGAACACTACAGTTCTTATGCCAGGACCGTCATGCGTACAGCACCTTTCGATCTTGAAAATCGTTCCCTTGTCCGCCATTTCCATATAACTGCCACCACTTTAGAAGCAATGCTCTGTTCGATTGATGATATCGTTCTGCACCTCTTTGCTGACATCTACAAAGTACGCACTGTATCCTGCAACCCGTACAACCAAATCCTTATACTCCTCGGGATGCAACTGCGCAGCCCTGAGCGTTTCTGGATCTATGACATTGAATTGAACATGCAAGCCCTTTTTTCTGAAATAGCCACGCAGCAACGAGACAAGATTGGCCACGCCCTTCTCCTCGTCGCTGAACATCTCGGTCGGAAACTTCATGTTATACAACTGGCCGCCGGAAATGAGCTCGTTGGGCAGATTGCCTACTGAATTCATGCTTGCAGTAGGTCCGCAAACATCGGTGCCCTGGGTAGGCGAGACACCATCAGCGACAGGTGTGTTGGCCTTTCTGCCGTCAGGCAGTGCGCCAACATAGCTTCCCATGGGCACATTTGCCGTGACCGTAGAGGTGCATACCTGCCAGCCGGCATGGATCGGGCCCTTTCCGTAGCGCGCATTTTTGTAATCGTCAAGACAGTGCGCGTGATCAATAAATATCTGCTTCGCGATATCATCTACATAAGGGTCATCGTTGCCGTATTTGGGTACATCCAGCAACATTTTTCTGATTTCTTGGCCGCGCGAAGATGTAAAATTGTCCTTAAGAGCCGCCATCAGTTCGGCTTTAGAGAGCGTTCCATCTTCAAACACCAGTTTTTTAATCGCCGCCAGGGAATTTGATACATTGGCAAGGCCAGACGTCTGGCCGCTGATGATATCATATACTGCGCCGCCATCACCAAGAGATTTCCCGCGCTCAATACAGTCATCCACCAGCATGGAGGTTAAGCTGTCAGGAACATATTTGGCCGTATAGATATCTGCGACGTTGTCATGCCGGATGTAGATCTCGTTATATACCCTTACCTGCCTAATAAACGCAGCATACAGTTCTTCAAAAGAGCCCATATCCTCGAATTTGCCTTCACCCGGATGCACAGTAATGCCCGTCTCAGGGTCGACGCCGTCGTTGAGGGTAAGCTCAAACACCTTTGCAAGGCTGAATTGGCTCATGCCATTGCAACGATATCCGAATTTGGCCGGTATGGACGGTTCTATGCAGCCGACCATGGCGTAATTGCGCGCATCCTCCAGCACGATGCCGCGATTAAGCAACGACGGAATGATACCTTCATCGTTCTGCATCGCGGGCATGCCTAACCCCACTCGGATTGTCCGGCCGCACGCCATCAGATATTCCTGTGATGATCCGGAATAATATCTCGCCGCAAGCGAGGGCTGGGTCATCATCAATTCTTTGGTAGCATTTAGACACAAGTAGGTCAGATCATTTACTGCGTCAAAACCGTCTGGCGTCTGGCCACCTATGGTTATATTCTGATACATTGGGTAGCCAGCCTGAAACTGCGTGTCTTCCCAAGCCCGTATCTTGTTGATGCAGTTGAGCTTGCACCAAAAGTGCTTCACCAGTTCCTCGGCCTGCTCTTTGTTCAGATCGCCGGCTTCGATATCACGCTTCATATAAGGGTACATGTACTGGTCAAATCTGCCCAAGGATATGGAATGCCCGCTGCTCTCCATTTGCACCAGCAGTTGGATGAACCATGCAGATTGTAAAGCCTGCATGAAATTCTCCGCGGGCTTGTAGGGTACTCTGGCACAGTTTTCCGCAATATCAAGAAGCTGCAGTCTGCGCTCCTCGTCTTGCTCGGTTTGAGCCATTTCAGAGGCCAACCTGGAATACCGCTGGGCATATTCGCGGATTGCCTTGCATACGATAAGAGTCGATTCCAGGAACGGCTTTTTCTCGATATCTTCCGGATACAGATAGTCTATACGAGCTAATCTATTTTTGATCTGCGCTTCAATGCCTTCGATACCGATTCTGACCACCTTGTCATAGTCCACAATTAAATGGCCATAACCTTCGCTCATAATATGCGCGCCATGCGACACGCCGATATATTCCGCATCAACAATTTGCTTTGTCAGCGCCTTCGTAGCATGATCCTGAAGTGTTTTTCCATCCCAGTATCCAATCACAGGAAGCAGTTTTTCGTAATCCTCCTGGCTGAGAAAAAACTTGTCAAACGTTCTGTCCCCGACGCGCTTGAGATCCTCAATCCACCAGCGAACAGAGTACTCGGGGAACAACGGCGCACTGAATAGCGTATCGCACATATTGCCGGCGAATATCTCTTCATCAAATATTTTGATTTTCTGGTTTTCTAGCACATGCGCAAAGGCTTTGGCGCGGCGAACAATAAATTCGTCAGCGCTATTTTCTTTATAGCTCTCCGTATAGAGCAACGCACGCTCAATGTTTACATAGGGAATACTCTCCCTAATAACTTTCTTGAACTTCATTGCGCTTCCAATAAAGGCCTTGGCATTTACGATCCGCTTCATGGTTATTGCTCTCCCCTCTTAACTCTCTGTCTGTCAAGCAACACCGCAACAATGATGATCAGACCCATTACGATATCCTGATAGTAACTTGCAACATTCAGGATATCCAACCCATTGTTGATCGTCCCGATAATCAAAATTCCCACAACCGCGCCAAGGCAGGAGCCTATGCCGCCGTTAAAACTGATGCCTCCAATGATGCAGGCTGCGATGGCATCCAGTTCGTATCCTTCGGCAGCCGTAGCCGGTGGCGCACACTTTAACCTTGCACAGAGGATTGCACCGGCAAAGCCCGTCATAATTCCCATAAGCGTATAAGCTTTGATTTTTACCGAATCAACCTTGATTCCCGCAACCAACGCCGCCTGTTCGTTTCCGCCTATGGCATATACCATGCGTCCGAAAGGTCTTTTCTTTAAAACAAAATATACAAACGCAATTATCACTAGAAAGAAGATGACCGGATATGGCAAAAACTTAATGCCAAACAATGTACCTCCGCCTAGGACGGCATACTCATCCGTCACGGAGTCCACGATTTTCCCACCCGCAAGAACCATGGACAATCCTTTTGCGATCGTTGACGTACCCAGAGTAACGATAAACGGGGGTATCTTGCCTTTGGCATAGATGACGCCGTTAAGAACGCCAAATATCACGCCTGTCGCTACGCCCGCAAGCAGTGAAAATATGATCGGAAGTCCGGCTATACTGGATGCTAATGCGGACATTACACAGCTCAGTCGGATCACGGGGCCGGCAGAAAGGTCAATCGCTCCCATGATGATGATAATGGCCATGCCCATCGTTGCAATGCCAACAATAGATACCTGTTTGACAATGATCAGCAGATTGCCCGGTTTGAGAAAAGCAGGTTCCGCAATAGCAAATGCAACAACCAGCGCAACCAGTATGACAACCATTATCATCTTTGACATGACGGATTTTAATTTATTCAGATACATAGCAGATCACTCCTCCTCACACATTTCCCATGGCCATATTCATAATTGTCTGCTGGTCAAATTCAGATCTTGACAATTCCCCGGTTATCCGTCCTTCGTGCAAAACAATAATCCTGTCACACATGCCGATAAGTTCCGGCATCTCTGAGGATATCATCAGCACCGCCTTGCCTTCCTGCGCAAGCTGTGAGGAAAGATGATGGATTTCGGACTTTGTCAAAACATCTATGCCACGCGTCGGTTCATCGAGAATGAGAATGTTCGGCTCGGAAAACAACACACGCGCCATGACAACTTTCTGCTGATTACCGCCGGAAAGCGAGTTTACAGGGAGATCCATGCTTCCAATTTTGATCTGCATTTTTTCAACAAATTTCTGCACCAAATCTTTTTCTTTTTTCGCATTTAACGAGATTTTTCCTAAAATTCTAGTCAATTTGGATAGTACAATGTTTTGCTTGATTGATATACGTAATATCGCACCATGGAGTTTTCGGTCTTCAGGTACCATTGCAATGCCTTGCTCAAAGGCTATGCTGGGGTGCTTTATTTCCACCTTCTTGCCGTCGACATATATCGTTCCGCTGTCCGGTTTCCGGAAGCCTACGATTGCCTCAGCGATCTCCGTACGGCCTGCACCAAGCAAACCCGATAACCCGAGTATCTCTCCCCTGTGCAATTCAAAGTTGATGTCCTGAAAGCATCCGTTTTTCGTCAGATTCTCGACCTTGAGTATCGTTTCTCCAATCTTCGCCGGAAGCTTTGGAAACATTTCGTCTATTTTTCGATTTACCATCAGCATAACGAGTTTGTCTTGGTCGAACTCGCTCATATCGCCCGTACCGGTGACCAGACCGTCCCTCATGATGGTTGCGGATTGGCAAATTGCGTATATTTCTTCCAGTTTGTGCGAAATATAGATCACAGATCTTCCGGATTCCTTGAGTCTTCGGATAATTTTAAACAGATTGCTGGTTTCTTTCTCGCTCAGCGCAGATGTCGGCTCATCCATGATGATGATCTCACTGTCATAAGAGATTGCTTTCACGATCTCAACAAGCTGCTTCTTCGCTACGGAAAGCTCGCATACGCGTTGCGCTGGATCAATATCTACATCGAGACTCCGGAAAAGTTCGGCAGCATCGCGCTGCATCTGTTTGTAATCAATGGTTTTGTATTTTGTCATGGGCTCACGATTCAAATAAATGTTCTCGGCTACGGTCATGAACGGAGCGGAATTGAATTCCTGAAAAATCATTGAAATTCCGTTTTTTAAAGCATCCAGCGTCGAGCGAAAAACCGTTTCTTTTTCTTTGTAGATGATTTGTCCTATATCAGGTTGATGATAGCCTATGAGCACTTTCATCAAGGTGGACTTGCCCGCCCCGTTTTCGCCAATCAATGCGTGGACTTCACCCTTTTTGAGAATAAAGTCTACCCCCCGCAATGCCTGTACGCCGCCGAAGTGCTTGTTAATATCCTTCATTTCAAGAATAATATCGCCAGTCATAATGCCTTCCCAACTTTCGTCAAAGTTTTTTTATGTAGGGGCGGTTTTCACCAGAGGTGACCCGCCCCATCCATTTTCGATAAGCCAGCAGGCCTGCATTTTATTTGAAATATTTGGCGATCTTGGCGTCACGTTCCTTAAAGTGATCGTACATGTCCTGAAGATTCTCGGCGCTTACAAGGATGTAAGGAACAACATTGTCCTTGACTGCTTCGCCCTGTGCAGCAGCATATGCGAGCGCGACAGCTCCGGCGCCCTGCTCAAGGCCGTTCTGGTACAATGTGCAATCCTGCCAGCCCTGTTCAATGTACTCAAGCGCATAGAAATTGCCGTCAACGCCTCCGGTCAGTATCTCACCAGGTTCAAATCCGGCAGCCTGAAGCGCATTGATAACACCTTTAGTCTGCTCATCAGAGTGCGTTCCTACAGCCTGAAATTCCTTTCCAGCCTCCAGAAGGCTTTCGATGGTTCTCTGAGCAGGCTCTGTGCCCCATTCGCCGCCAAGTTCGCCAACCAAGTCCACCGTGGGATACTTTGCAAGCACTTCATCAAAGCCCTGCTTTCTCTGTATCTGCGCAGAATGACCGGTAGCGCCGTTGAGGCAGACCACCTTTGCCGTTTCGCCCAGCTTGTCTACAAAGCGCTGCATCATGAGCCTTCCGGCCTCAACATCGTCACAACCGCTGTAAGCGGTGGCTTTGTCCTGATTCTTGGTCATACAGTTTACCGTAATGATGGGGATCCCTGCTGCCACCGCATTGTCAACGGCAACGGCGTTGGAAGACGCATCCACAGGATTAAGAATGATGGCGTCGACCTCTTGGGCAATTAGAGTTTCGACCTGCGTGTTCTGCTTGTCGGGATCAGATTCGGCGTTAACCAGTTTGAACTCGATTTGCGGGCCGCCTTTGGCATTGAGCTCTTCAATCTTTTCATAACAGCCCGTCAGCACACTCTGCATAAATTCGCTCGTAAACTGCTGTGCGAAACCTATTACGATGGTATCCTTTGCCGGCGTCTCTGGTGCCGGCTCTCCCCCAGCGTTTTCCGTCTGAACCGGAGCAGGCGCCTCCGGAACTGGGGCGCACGCTAGCACGGTACATGAAAGCAGCACAACCAACAATACGCTAATAATCCTTCTCATCTTTACCCTCCGCATTTTTATTTCTTTTATCTGCATGTACATGCAGATAAACTTAAACATGGTACCAGCTTTGAAGCAGAGCTTCTCAACGGCCACTCTTCCCCGCTTTTTGCAAGCTGCTAAGTTGCACCAGCTGCGATATCCACCGCTTAGGGCTCGTGATCAACACTGTCAGCGTCAAAAACCGGTATGCAAATTCCACCATATCTTACTCCGTAAGGTATGGAGATCAATAGGTAATCATGGAAATATAAGTATAGGGTTGTTGCAGTGCTCGTTGAATACAGCGGCTTTCCTGCAGTTTAGCGGATGAGAGGAACGGTGCTGATGCATCCGCTTTGGGATTGATCGTGTAAGATTTCAGGATTTGGTACGGGCGCTTGTCTAATTCGCTTAAGCCCTTCGAGTAATTTCCCCTGAATGCGAGTCCTGGTAAAAAATTGGATTTGTTGTATGATACCATTTTGTTGTGTCTTTATTATATTCTGTGTGGTATCACGTGTCTATATCCAATATTTGGTTTGCGCGGCTTTGTTTGGTTTTATTATGTAATACCAATCTGTGATTTTTATTATACTTACTTTGGTATCACATGTCAATATCAATTTTGGGGTGCTGTATGTATATCAATCATTAAATGAAACATGTACGCCGACGACAATACCAACAATACCTGGGCGGCATAGGCAGAAATCCACAGAATGGGGTAGTTTTAAACCACTCTGTTTCTCTTGTTATAGGACATGAATCATGTTTCATAAGAAGGAAAGGGGGATGCTTCCCAACGCGCTGGCTATCATGTCAATTTGAAATTCCCGATTTGCATGTTGGGACGCCTCTTTTTGAATTGTTCTTTTGCACCATGAGTGCTTTTTGCTCAGCATCCAGCTCACTAATTCTTGATTAATGCGTTGGATGAACACCGCATTGAGATTACCTTCGGACAAAGCCGCAACAAGATTGCTAATTTCAGACTACGAAGTGAACTTCCGATTATGTTTAGCACCGGCGCAATGAAGTGAACTTCCGATTATGTTTAAACGACTGGCAGCGTCAAACACTTATCCCTTTGGCAGCTAGAGCTAGGTAACTTTAAGTACAACAACAACGGACGAGGTAATCCTCGCCCGTTTTGCATCGTTATAATCTAGCTCGTTTAAGCGGTTTGAGCATATTTGTAAATGAAAAAGCCACCTTCGGTTAATGTTTCGAAATCCAGATGTAAGCATCTCCAGCCGTTTCAAATACCCGCTCAATCGAGGCCTCAACATCATCGGAGACAACCATGTCATAGCCCTCTTTTTCAACTATGGACGTTATTGTCCTTCGAACAGAAAACCAGCCGGTATCCTCTCTATCTCTCAAAACAAGCCAGACTTTTTGACCAATTGACAATCTATCGGAAGTTAACATTCTATCTTAAATACTCCACACTTTTTAGCTGATACTACATCCTATCATTTGGTTGTCGATGCTGTAAATAGCATATTGGTTCATTTATTCTCTCAAATCTTTGGAGTTATGTGGAATATTATGGTATGATATGTGGGCTACACTATGCGAGGCAAAATTCAATGAATAAGAAGGGTAAGTTGAATGAGTGACTGGTTCACAATTGACCATATAGACAACGATACATATATCATCAGCGAATACAGGCATTGGGAGGAAACGCACGCCTATCTTTTATAAGGCATAAACCGCAGCCTTCTAATTGACACCGGCCTTGGCATTTGCAAATATTTACGACGAAGTGATAAAGCTGACCGACAAACCGATCACTGCCGTGGCAACCCATATTCACTGGGATCACATCGGTGGTCATAAATACTTCCCAGATTTTTACGCCCATGAGGATGAGTTGAATTGGCTGAGCGGAGAGTTTCCGCTAACCATGGCGCAAATCAAGGACATGGTAGTAGATCGTTGCGATCTGCCGGAAGGATACAACGTGGACAACTATGAATTCTTTCAGGGAGCACCTACAAGGGTGCTGAAAGATAATGATGTGATTAACATCGGTGGGCGCGTCTTGCAGGTGCTGCATACGCCTGGTCATTCTCCGGGACATATGTGCTTTTATGAAAAGGAGAGGGGCTATCTTTTCACCGGTGACCTTGTTTACAAAGATACCTTGTTTGCCTATTATTCCTCCACCGACCCGAACGCCTATCTGGAATCAATGGAACGAGTTGCTACGCTTCCTGTAAATCGGGTTTTTCCGGCGCATCACAGTCTGGATATACAACCGGAAATACTCTTAAGAATGCGAGATGCTTTCCGATACTTGAAATCGGAAGAAAAAATGTACCACGGCAGCGGGACTTTTGAGTACAAAGATTTTGCTATTAGGCTGTAATCCAATCCCCTCCCCTATTTTAGGCGAAACCACATATCCGAACTTCGCATTATGTTTAGCTCTGCGTGATGAAGTGAACTTCGCATTATGTTTA